>NZ_LPMU01000051.1:0-38624 GCF_001534535.1 Burkholderia sp. MSMB1459WGS | reverse complement strand
TAGAGCTGCAGCCCATCCTGTCTGTCGGAACACACGAAAACTGTTGCAAACGGGACGCGTTCATATAGCGCTCCATGTGCCGCTGGCTCGCCTATACGGGTAATCCGATCCATCTGGAAACCGTGCTGTTCCGCGCGAAGCATTCGCTGATCGACCAGAGCCTGCATTCGGAGCTGGGCGCGACGACGACCAACGGCGACGGCTTCGGCATCGGCTGGTACGGGCATCCCGACGAACTCCCGTTCCGCTATCGCTCCGTGCATCCCGCGTGGAACGACCGCAACCTGCGCGAAGCCGCGCGCGCGATCCGCTCGCGGATGTTCATCGCGCATATTCGCGCGGCAACCGACACGCCCGTGCAGGAAACCAACTGCCATCCGTTCCGTCACGGCCGCTGGCTGTTCGCGCACAACGGGCTGATCCGCGACTTCCACAAGCTGCGCCGCGACCTGACGATGAAAGTCGATCCCGCGCTGTTCCCGACGCTCGAAGGCTCGACCGACTCCGAGCTGATGTTCCGCCTCGCGCTGACGTACGGTCTCGAGCAGGCGCCGCTGCCGGCGCTCGAACGAATGGTCGGCGTGGTGGAGGAAACCGCCGCGCGGCATCGCGTCGCCGATCCGCTCAACATGACGATCTGCGCGACCGATGGCGAACGGATCGTCGCGGTGCGTTACTCGAGTGAACGAAAATCGCGGTCGCTGTTCCACAGCACGTCGTTCAAGCACCTGCACGAGTTGTATCCGCATAACCCGCGTATCGCCGAAGCCGGCGACGATGCGTTCATGGTCGTGTCGGAGCCGCTCGTCGACCTGCGCGGCGCGTGGGAGGAAGTGCCGGAGGGGATGGCGATCGTCGCGCACGGCGCCGACGTGCAGCAGCGGCCGTTCGGGCCGCGGCACAAGTGACATGCCGCAGTCCTGACGAAAGCGAGCGCATCCGAATGTCGAATACTTCGGCGCGATACGGCAATTGCGGCGATCCGTTTTGACGGACCGGCGATCGGTACCGCCGAATCAATGAAAGCGATACGAATCATCTCCCGACGAATACGATCGGGCAACGGGCCTGGGATAATTCCCCAATTCGATAATGAGCGACGGAATCGCATGACGAAAGCAGACCTGCACACTACTGAAATTTTCGCCGAATAAAAAATTAATACTCTTGCGATTTGATTCCGGCCAGGAATCCAGGGCGATAATCGACGTACGCGCGACAACATAGGTACGAGGAATTCCGCGATACGTCGACGAACAATCGCCACCATTCTCCCAACGAATTCCGACGCAAATCGTCTGCCCCATTGCCCTCGTGGCACGGGCGTGATCGGGACACACCGAAAATCCAGCGGGCGATAAAACGGGGCCAATATTGTACGCACCTTCCACCGCGTCGGCGACACTCCGTCGTTTCGAATTATTACGGCGAATCGGCAATCATTACCTGATGGAGAGGACTCGTACATCGTCGTCCCGCGCGAAGGAGAACGCTTATTCCTGATTAAAATATTCAAGTTACAAATTTTGAAAAGGCACGTTACAATTCGCCGACGGATGAATCCGCATCACAATAAAGCAGCGACGCAGTTACCGGCACATCGACTCCGAGATGACTCAAGATCTCCAAAACCCACTTCCTGTCATGCTGACGGGCAATCAATCCGTGCTTTCCAGCATGAAGCAGGACCATGCCTTCGTGGTATGGCTCACCGGTGTCTCCGGTGCCGGCAAATCGACGCTCTCGAATCTACTGAAGGAACAACTCGACGCGCGCGGCCTGCGGACTTTTCTGCTGGACGGCGACCAGCTTCGCGAAGGATTGAATCAGGACCTGGGATTCAGCGACGCTGACCGCCACGAGAACATTCGTCGAACGGCCGAGGTCGCGCGCCTGATGGTGGATGCGGGGCTCGTCGTCATCGTTGCGCTGATCTCGCCGTTTCGGGAGGCACGGGCCAAAGCGCGCGCGCGTTTTCCGCAGGGCAGGTTTTTCGAAGTCTTCGTCGACGTCGCGCTGGATGTGGCGGAAGCGCGCGACCCCAAGGGGCTGTATGCGTTGGCAAGGCAAGGGACCATTCGGCAGTTCACGGGTATCGAATCGACCTATGAAAAGCCGGTATTGCCCGACGTGCATGTGCGCACGGGCGAAGCAAGTCCGCTCGAATGCGTGCACGCGATCATGCAGAAATTGCCGTTGAACGGCTGATATTGGCGGGGCCACCGGCTCGCCAGCGCCTCTACTCCCTTCTTCTTTTTCGGCGCGCTATCGTGGCGACCGACGGTTGAACCCTCCGCCTTACGTCACATCGGCCCACTGTCCTGGTTGGCCGCGACGATGAAACCGCATCCGAGTCGAATCAAGCTCGCCCGGCAACCTGCGCGAACGCGCGCGCAGCCGCGGCAGCGCGACGAACCCGAGACGTTCGTACAGCGCGCGGGCGCGCACGTTTCGGGTCAGGACGTCGAGCACGACGTCACGGCTGCCATCGGCCGGCAACGCGCCGGTATCCAGCGCATCGCGAAACAGCGCGCTGAAGATGCCCGTACCGCGCTGGCGCTCATCCGTCGCGCAATGTGCGATCATAATCTGCGAACGCTTCGGCGCCGGAATCTCTGTCTCGAGCACCAGTCCGCGTAGCAGCTGACCGATCGTGCGGCGCAGCCCAAAGAAGCGCATCAATGCCCACACGACGTGCACGTCGTCGAACGTTGTCCGCTGCCCGTCGTGAATCGCCATCACCGCGAGCACCGTGCCATCGTCTGCGACTGCGACGCGATGCCGGCGCCACGAGAAGCGTCCGTGGCGCGACCGGAATGCCTGTTGCAAGAAAGCGATGCAGCGCGCGTCGCTTTCGCCAAGAAAGAAGCCGAATTCGGCCACACCGGACGCAAACACGAGCGGCGCGCATGCTGCCGCGTCATCCGCATCGGCCGCGCGAAATCGCGCCGGTTCGCCGGCGCGCGGGACCGCTTGCGAAACCACGGCGCCCCGCGTCACGCACTGCGCCCTGCAAGACGCGACAACACGGCAACCGCCCGACTGATCTGCTCCGGCTCATGCGTCGAACAGATGAAAAAGCGCAGCCGCGCGGCCTTCTCCTCGACGGCAGGATAGAAGATCGGCTGCACGTTGATGCCTTCGTCGAACATCGCATTCGCCCACTGCGCGGCCTTCAGCGAGCTGCCCGTGATCACCGGCACGACCGCATACCCGGCGCTCGTGCCCGTATTCAACCCGGCGGCACGCGCCTCGGTCAGGAACTGGCGCCCGCGCGCCTGCAGTTGCGCGACGCGCTCCGGCTCGGCCTGCAGGCGTTCGAGCGCGGCCAGCGACGCTGCGGCGAGCGTCGGCGCGAGCCCGACGCTGTACAGGAAACCCGGCGCCAGATGGCGCAGCATGTCGACGAGCGGCTGGCAGCCGGCGATGAAACCGCCGCAACCGGCCAGCGTCTTGCTCATCGTGCCCATCCACATGTCGACCTGGTCGGGCGCGACGCCGCCATGCTCGCGGATGCCCTTGCCAGTCGCGCCGAGCACGCCGAGCGAATGCGCCTCGTCGACCAGCAGGAATGCGCCGTGGCGCGTCTTCACGTCGACGAAGCGCTGCAGGTCGGGGAAATCGCCGTCCATGCTGTACAACCCTTCGATCGCGATCAGCACGTGCCGGTATTCGCGGCGCACGCGCGACAGCAGCTCGTCGAGCGCCTGCCAGTCGTTGTGCGCGAAGCTCAGCCGCTTCGCGCCGCTCAACTGCGCACCCTGCACGATGCTGTTGTGCGCGAGCGCGTCGTGAACCACCAGGTCGCCCGGGCCGAACAGCGCGCCGATCACGGTCACGTTGGTCGCGTGGCCGCTCACGAACGCGACGCAGTCGTCGGTCTCGTAGAACGCAGCCAGCGCCCGCTCGAGCTCGCGCTGCACCGGGCGCTCGCCCGCGACCATCCGGCTCGCCGAAGCCGACGTGCCGTAGCGGTCGATCGCGGCTTTCGCGCGCGCGGACACCGCCGGATCGCCGGCCAGGCCCAGATAGTTGTAATTCGCGAAGTTCAGGTATTCGCGGCCGCCGATCTGCGTGGTCGCTCCGGCGACGCCGTCGTGCACACGGAAAAACGGCGAGTCGACCCGCAGCTTCTCGCCCATCTCGCGCATGATCCGGACCTGCTGATACTGCGGCATCGATTCGAAGCGGCTGCGCGCCGACGTGGCCTGCGCCGCCGGCGTGCCCGGCACGCCGGGCGCCGCCGCGGCGTCGGTCGCGCGCTCCAGTTGCCGTTTCAGCGCTTTCGCCGCCAGTTGCTGGCGAAGATGCTCTCCCAGTGCCATTGCTTCCTTCGCTGTATCTCGAAAAGACGCTATGTTACGCCGCGTATTTTTAAAAGGCGTGGTGTCATGCGTCGGAAAAGTCGGCCCACTGCCACGCATCGGGCGTGGCCAGCAACGCATCGACCAGCCGAAAATTCATCTCGTGGCTCGGCCGCAGCGCACTCACGCGCGCGAGCAGCGGTGCACCGGCCAACGCGAGATCGCCGATCAGGTCGAGCACGCGATGCCGGACGAACTCCTCCGGCAGCCGCATCCCGCCCAGCACGCGATTGCCGACGATCGACGCGGTGCACGACGGCCGCGCGCCGCGCAGGATCGGCACGCCGCGCAGATAGCCGGCGACGATCGCCGGCACGGCCCACTTCACGCGCCCGTACGAGCGCGACGGCGCGATGTCGGTCGCGAATGCGGCCGGCGTCAGCGCGCCGTCCCAATGCATGTCGCCGAAGCCGCGCAGGTCGTTGCGTACGCTCAGTTCGTAGCGCGGCGCCGGCTCGAGCCGCATTTCGCGCCGCTGGTCGCCATCGCCGTCCGTGACGACGACCGGCCGCAATACGCGGATGAAGCGCTTCGGCGCATCGAGCGCGACGCGGCCACACGCGCGGATCGCATCCACCCATGGGGTTGCGCTGCCGTCGAGAATCGGCACCTCTTCCGCATCGAGCTCGACGATCGCATGATCGATCTCGCATGCGAGCAGCGATGCAAGCAGGTGCTCGACCGTGCGCACGCCGATGCCGTCGGCATTGCGCAGCATCGTGCAGAGCGGCTGCGCACGGCGCAGCGCGGGATCGACGGGCAACGTCGCAACCGTGCGCCCGTGCGCGACCCGACGGAACACGATACCCGTCACGCCGTCTTCCGGACGCGCGGGCAGAATCCGCACGGCGACCCGGCGGCCCGTGTGCAACCCGTGCCCGTCGATCGTCAGCGGGCGCGCCAGCGTGCCCTGCCGCGTCGCCCAGCCGGTCGGCGCGCTCACCGCGCCACCTCGAGCGACGGCGGCGGCGACGCCTGGCCGACAACCGATGCCGGCCGCGTATCGAGCATCGCGCGCGCTTCGCCTTCGATCGCATGCTTCGCGGCGAGCGCCGCGACGGCCTCTTGAGCGGCATCGGTCGCCGCCACGGCATCGGCGCCGGTATCGGCCGACGCGCCGATCGAATCGACGATGCGCGCGGCCAGCGTCGTCACCGACGCGCCTTCGGCGATCGCCATCACCGACAGCTTGACCTCGAATGCTTCCTCGACCGCGAGGCCGAGCTCCATCCCCATCAGCGAATCCATGCCCATATCGAGCACCGACTTGTCGAGCGCGATGCGATCGGGCGTCATGTGCAGAATCCGCGCGATCTGCGCCTGCAGCGTCCGCGCGACCAGCGCGATCGCTTCGTCGCGCGGCAGCGCGAGCACCTCTTCGCGCAGCTGCGTGCCGCCATCGCGCGCATCGCCGCCCTTCGCCTGCGATTGCAGCAGCGCATACCGGCGCGCCTTCGCGGCCGGCATCCCGCGTGCGACCGCGTGCCAGTCGAGCCGCACCACCGCTTCGCCGGCCGCGCCCGCGGTCAGCACGCGCTCGAGCGCGGCCATCGCTTCGTCGGACGTGATCGACGCGCCGCCGATCCGCGACTGCAACGCTTCGCGCGTATCGGCGTGGCGTGCGAGGAAGCCGACGTCCTCGAGCGGCCCCCAGGCCATGAACGTGCCGGGCAAGCCCGCTGCACGGCGATGTTCGACCAGCGCCTCGAGGAAGGTGTTGGCCGCGACGTAATTCGATTGCCCCGGATTGCCGAGATAGGTCGTCGCCGACGAATAGACGACGAACAGGTCGAGCGGCAGCCCGCGCGTCGCGCGATGCAGGTTCCATGCGCCGGCCACCTTCGGCGCGAGCACCGCGGCCATCCGCGCATCGTCGAGATTGCGCACGAGGCCGTCGTCGATCGACATCGCGGAATGCAGCACGCCCTTCAGCGGAAGGCCGCGCCGGACGATCGCGGCAATCATCGCGTCGACCGCCGCCGCATCGGTCACGTCGCACGACACGACGTCGACGGTGACGCCGAGCGTATCGTGCCAGCGCGCGACCTCGTCGCGCGCCGGCGCAGCGAGTTCGCCGGAGCGGCTCGCCAGCGTCAGCCGGCGTGCGCCGCGCTCGATCATCCAGCGCGCGCTCGCGAAGCCCAGGCCGCCCGTGCCGCCGACCACCAGGTATGCGCCATGCGGATCGAGCGCGAGCGCCTCCGCCCGCGCGACGCCGCGCGTCGGCGCGGGCGTACCGGACGGATAGGTCACGAGCACCTTGCCGATCTGGCGCGCCTGCTGCATGTAGCGGAACGCATCCTCGGCCCGCTCGGCAGGAAACGCGCGATACGGCAGCGGATGCAGCACGCCTTCCGTGAACAGCGCCATCACTTCACCGAACAGCCGTGCGGTCAGCGCAGGCAACGCGCCCATCAACTGATCGGCGTCGATGCCGAAATAGCTGATGTTGTTGCGGAACGGCCGCAGGCCGATATGGCTGTTTTCGTAGAAATCGCGCTTGCCGAGTTCGAGGAAACGGCCGAACGGACGCAACGTATCGATGCTGCGCACCATCGCCTCGCCGGCGAGCGAATTCAGCACGATGTCGATGCCCTCGCCGCCCGTCATCGCGCGAATCTCGTCCGCGAAGGCCAGGCTGCGCGAATCGAGCACGTGATCGGCGCCGAGCAGACGCACGAACTCGCGTTTCTCGTCGCTGCCGGCCGTCGCGAACACTTCCGCGCCGAAGTGGCGCGCGAGCTGAATCGCGGCGATCCCTACGCCACCCGCACCGCCGTGCACGAGCACGCGCTCGCCGCGGCGCAGCCGTGCGAGTTCGACCAGTGCGTAGTACGCGGTGAAGAACGTGGTCGGCACCGTCGCCGCTTCCTCGAACGACAGGCGTTCGGGCTTCGGCGCGATGGCCTGCGCGCGTGTCCTCACGCGCGTCGCGAACGATGCCGGCGCGAAGCCGAGCACCGCGTCGCCCGGCGCGAATTCCGTCACCGCGCGGCCCACCCGGACGACGCGGCCGGACAGTTCCATGCCGATCGTCGCGCCCGCGAAGCCGGTCTCGACCGCTTCGTCGGACAGGAGCCCCATCGCATACATCACGTCGCGGAAATTCAGGCCGGTGGCAACCGGCTCGATTTCCACCTCGTCGTCGCCCAGCGCGCGTTCCGGCAACGCGAACCATTCGAGATTGCGCAGCGAGCCCGGTGCGTCGAACGCGAGCACCGACGCGCGCGCCATCGCGCCGTCGCTGCGCGCCGCGGCCTGCGCGGCCGTCAGCATGCGCGGCACCAGCCGCCCGTGTGCGCTCAGCACGACTTCTTCCTCGACCGCCGCGCCGGTCAGCTCGCGAATCAGCGCATCGGGGATCCCTTCCGCCGTGCGATCGACGTCGATCAGCCGGCACGCGAGTTCGGGATGCTCGTTCGCCAGCACGCGACCGAGGCCCCACAGCGTCGCCTGTTCCGGATGCGCATGCGCGGCCTCGGCGAACGGCGCGCCGCCGCGCGTGACGACGGTCAGTCGCGTGGCCGCGTTCGGCTGCGCGCCGAGCGCGCGCACGAGTGCTGCCAGCGCGATCACGCCGTGACGCAGCGCGGCCATCAGACCGTCTCCCGTCGTCGTATCGGCGAGCGGCGTCTCCGGCGCGCAGAACACGACATGCGCCGGCTGCCCGGCCGGCAACGACGCGATCGCGTCGGCCGCATGCGTGACGTCGACGATATCGGCCGGATAGCCCGCGTGCGCGAGCGCATCGGCCAGTCGCCCGCCGAAACCGCCGGCCGCGTCCGGGGCGTGCATCACGAGCCATTGTTCGCTGCGGGCGAGCCCATCGAGATCGCTCGCGTCGCTGCCGTGTTGCGCGGCAGCAGTACTGGCCGGGTTGCGCGCGATGACGAACGTCGGCGTGCCATCCAGATCGAGCCCCTGCTCGACATGCCGCACGACGTCGACGTAGCCCGCGCGCGCCAGCGCCGCTTCGAGATCCGCCGGCGCCAGCGACGCGGGCGCATCGGCTTCCGTCGCCGCCGCCTGCGGGGCGAACACGATGTCGGAGAAGCGGCCGCGACGCGACTCCGCCAGCAGCAGCAAGCCGCCCGGCGCCAGCCACGACCGCATCGCGTTCAGTGCATCGGCCGGATCGTGACGGCCGCTCAGCGCGCGGTTCGCGACGATCAGGTCATAAGGCCCGGCATCGTCGGCGGACAGCGACAAGCGTTCGCCCGGTTGCAACGCCACCGTGCGCACCGTCGCTTGCGCATCCGTATCGAATCCGGCCAATTGCCCGGCCGTCGCGGCGATCGTGTGATCGCAGCGCGCGGCGGCGAGATGCATGCCGAGCGTTTGCAGCACGTCGCCGTCCGTCGCGCCCAGTTCGAGCACGCGCAGCCGGCGCGTCGGCTGCCACGCGTCGACCGCCCGCTCGACGCCGGCCGTCAGCAGCGCATGCACGTGCTGCCAGGTCGGCGATACGGCGAGCAGTTGCTCGACCAGACTGTGCCCGGTCGGCGACAACCAGCGAGCATCGTCCTTCGCACCGTTGAGCACGTCGGGCAGCGCCGCGCCGCAATGGGCGAGCAACGTCAGCTCGGCCACGTGCCCCGGCGATTCGGCCAGCAGCCCGCGCCACAGATCGTCGAGCGGCGGCAGCGCCGCGCACGCCGCATCGTCGCGCACCAGACGCGCGCCGTCACGAGCGGCAAGACCATCCTCGACGAGCATGTCGGCCAGGCGTGCAGCGAACGCAGCCCGCTCCGGAGCAGGCTGCCACGTGCCGGCGAACACGCCGAGCGCATCGAACGCGCGGAGCACGTACAGGCTCGCCAGCACGTCGAGCAGCGGCAGGATTTCGGTCAAATGCTGCGTCCGGCGACCGTCGAGCCCGGCGGCATCGACGCGCGCGACGGCTTGCGCGAGCAGCGCGTCGGGCGCCGGCAACGCGGCCGCGTCGACGTCGTTCGGCAGCGGCATCTCTTCGAGGCGGTAGACGAAACGCGAAGGCAGGTTCTGGCGGCGACCGACGAGGTCCACGCGCCGGAACCGGCATGCGCCGAGCCGCGCCACGATCGCGCCGTGCGCGTCGAGGAATTCGAAATGCGCGACGATCGAATGCGGGCTGCGCCGGTCGATCCGCGCGAGCACGCGGGCGACCGTGTCGCCGCGCAGGTAGTCGACCCGGCCGATCTGCACCGGCACGTAAGCCGGATGCTCGCCGTCGCGCGCCTGCGCGGCAAGCAGCGCGAACAGCGGATGAAACCCGCTGTCCATCAGCGCCGGATGCAGCAGATAGGCGGACAGCGCCCGCGCATCGCCGCACGCGGCCGGCGCGGCGACGTCGGCCAGCGCGACGTCCTCGGCCGCGGCAACCCGCACGGTGCGGACCCAGCGGAACGCCGGCCCGTAGCCGAGGCCGATCGCCGCGGTATTCGCATACAGCGTGTCGCCGTCGGCGGCCGGCAGCGCGAGCAGGCGCTCGAGCGTCTCGGCCGGCACGCTGCTCGCGGCGCCGAGCGCGTTGCCGCTTTCGAGCATCCGCCCCGTCACGTTCAGCGCCCATGCGCCGTCGGACATCCGGTCGCGCGTCTCGATCGTGAACGTCGCGGTGCGCGGCTCGATCACGAGCCGGAACAGCTTCGCCTGCTGCGGCTGGAATACGACCGGCGTGCGGATCTCGACGTTTTCGAGCGCCGCATCCGGCGTATCGAAGAAGGTCCGCGCCGCAGCGAGCGCCATTTCCACGTAGCCGGCGCCCGGGAACGCCACGCCGCCGTCGACGACGTGATCGGCCAGCATCGGCAGCTTCGCCGGATCGAGCTGGTTTTCCCAGCCGAATGCGTGTTCGTGCAGGCGATAGCCGAGCAGCGGATGCTCGCGGCGGCGATCGACGAGACCGTAGCCTTCGACGGTCGGCGTGAGCCAGAAGCGGTCGCGCTGCCACGGATAGGACGGCAATGCCGCACGCGATGCGCCGGGCGCGAAGCGGTCGGGATCGACGCTCGCGCCGTGCGCGATCGCCGCGAGAATCGCTTGCCGCAGCGTCGCCGCGCTGCCGTGATCGCGCTTGAGCGTCGGCAGCGCCACGCCTGTCACGCCGGCCGCCGTCATCGCCTGCTTCACGTACGTGCGCAGGATCGAATGCGGCGAGACTTCGATGAACAGCCGGACGCCCTGCTCGATCAAGTGCGCGATGCCGTCTCCGAAGCGCACCGGCTCGCGGATGTTGCGCCACCAGTAGCGCGCATCCAGTTCGTTGCCGGCCAACGGGCCGCCGGTCACCGTCGACACGAACGCGCCGTTGTCCGGTTGCGGCCGCACGCCGGCCAGTTCGGCCAGCACCACCGGCTCGATGCGATCCATGTGGCTGCTGTGGAACGCATAGTCGAGATCGAGCATCTGGAAGAACTTGCCGCTGCCGCGCAGCGCCGCCTCCAGCGCCTGCAAGCCCTGCAGTTCGCCTGCGAGCGTGACCGCATCGGGGCTGTTGATGCCGGCCACCTCGACCCGGCGCGCCAGCCCGTGGCGCGCGATCAGCTCGCGCGCCGCCGCCTCGCCGATGCCGACCGCTGCCATCCGGCCGCTGCCGCGCGTCATCGCCTGCGCGCGACTGCGGATCTTGATCACGCGCACCGCGTCGGCGAGCGACAGCGCCCCCGTCACCCACGCCGCGGCGATTTCACCGACGCTGTGGCCGATCGCCGCGTCGTAACGCATGCCGCGTGCGTCGATCACGCGGATCATCCCGACCTGGATCGCGAACAGCAGCGGCTGCGCGTTCTCCGTCGCGGCGAGCCATTCGGCGCCCGCGCCGGCCAGCCATTCCGCGCTCGGGCCGCCACGCATCACGTCGACAAGCGACGGGCTGCCGTCCTCGCACCACAGCGCGTCGACTTCGTCGAGCGCCGCACGGAAAACCGCGTTCTCCGCATAGAGTTCGTTGCCCATCCCGACCCACTGGCAACCGTTGCCCGAGAACACGAGCGCGGTGCGCAACGCGTCGGCCGGCGCCTGGCCGGTCGCGACGCAGGCCGGCAGCCCTTCCTGCGCCGGCTGCGCGAGCGCCGCAAGCGCCGCACGGCCTTCCGTCACGTCGGCGGGCGCGACGATCGCGCGATGTTCGAACCATTGACGTCGACGCGCGGCCGCGCCGGCAAGCGCCTGCCAGTCGGCGCCGTTGTCGAGCATGGCCAGATAGCGGCCTGCGAGCGCCGCGAGCGCATTCGCGCTGCGCGCAGTCAGCACGAGCGGCGACGGTTGCGCTTGATTCGGCACGGGCGCTGCCGTCGATATGTCGTTTGCGACCGGCGCCTCGGTCAGCACGACGTGGGCGTTCGTTCCGCCGAAACCGAACGAGTTGACGCCGACCGTCAGCGGCGCGCCGCCCGCGTCGAGCGGCATGTAGCGATCGACGACACGCAGACGCCCGCCGTCGAAATCGATCCCGGGATTGGGCGTGACGAAGTGCAGCGAGCGCGGCACCGCGCGATGCTTCAGGCACAGCACGGCCTTCAGCAGGCCGGCCATGCCGGATGCCGTTTCGAGGTGGCCGATATTGGTCTTCACCGAACCGATCAGCAGCGGACGGTCCGCCGGGCGCTCGCCCGACACGACGTCGATCAGCGCGCGTGCTTCGATCGGATCGCCCACTGCCGTACCGGTGCCGTGCGCCTCGAGATAAGCGAGCGACTGCGGATCGATGCCGGCGCGTGCATACACGCTGCGCAGCAGCGCTGCCTGCGCGGCCGCGCCCGGCACGCTGATCCCGCCCGGCGAGTGGCCGACCGAGTTCACGCCGGAGCCGGCGATCACCGCATGGATCGTGTCGCCGTCCGCCAGCGCGCGATCGAGCGGCTTGAGCAGCACGACCGCACCGCCTTCCGAGCGCACATAGCCGTCGCCGGTCGCGTCGAATGCGCGGCAACGGCCGCGCGGCGACAGCATCGACGCCTTGGAGAAGCTGACGAAGCCGAACGGGTGCAGCAGCAGGTTGACGCCGCCCGCGAGCGCCACGTCGGCTTCGCCGGACTGCAGCGCCTTGACGGCCTGATGGAGGGCGACGAGCGACGACGAGCAGGCGGTGTCGACCGTCATGCTCGGGCCGTGCAGGTCGAACAGATAGGACACGCGGTTCGACGCGATGCTCAGCGTATTGCCGGTCGCCGAATACGGATCGATCACGTTCAGATCGTCCATATTGCGGTTGCCGTAATCCATGCTGGCCGCGCCGACGAAGACGCCGCAGTTGCTGCCGCGCATGTCCGCCGGGCGCACGCCGGCGTCCTCGAACGCTTCCCATGCAAGTTCGAGCAGCAGGCGCTGCTGAGGGTCCATCTGGGCCGCTTCGCGCGGAGAAATGCCGAAGAACGCGGCGTCGAAGCCGGCGACGTTGTCGAGCACGCCGGCCGCGAACGTGTAGCTCTTGCCCGGTTCGCGTTTGGACGGGTGCTGGTAGAAATCGGTACCGAAGCGGTCGGCAGGGATTTCGGTTACTGCGTCGCGTTCGTCGCGCAGCAGTTGCCAGAAGTCGCCAAGATTGTTTGCGCCCCCGGGAAACCGACAAGCCACCCCAATTATTGCAATCTTACTATTCATCTTTTATGTCGCTTTCTCGGATGCGTGCGGTTCTTCCGCGCGATTTCCGTCATCTTGTACCACATGCAGCAGTGCAACCCCAAGCTCTTCGGCTGCCAAATTCCGGCATTCTGGAGTATCTGTGCCGTAATTTCGCCAAATGAAGTAGTCGCTGGTTTGTGGAGAAACGCCCAGCTTTTCGAATACGTGCGATAACGCGGGAACGTGGTCGCCGTAAAAGCAAACGACCGTTTCACGATCGCTGGCGCGTAAATGATCGAGCAAGCGGCCGATCATTGCGTCGGCGTTTTCAATGTGTCTCAGATAGGCGGTCAGATCGCGCCAGGATGCGCCCTCGCCCAAAGTATGCCGTGAAGAGGATTCCCCAGGCAAAACCTGCTCGAGATGCAGCGGGCCGTGGTTTTCCATCGTCATTGCGAAGACGAAGCGTGGCGCGCTTCGAGGTTCGTCCAGTACATCGATGACAGTATCCAGCACGGCCGAATCCGCAATATAGGGGCCGGCTCGGGGCGAATCGGAAAAATATTCGATATCCAGAAATTTGCCAAAACCAAGCAACGGAAAAGCCCTGTTTCTTCCGAAGAAGTCTGCATAGTACGGATGAACCGCGACAGTCTTGTAACCGCCGCGCTGAAACCAGGTTGCGATCGTTGTGCACGCGCGCCGCACGAAAGCGTACGGGTAGAAACGGGCGTAGCCGAGACGCGCAGGCGCCAGTCCGCTCAGCATCGCAAACTCCGTACGCATCGTATTCGCTCCCCAGGCCGGCACGAACAGTTCGCCGTGGTAGCTGGATTCCCGACGCGCGATGTCCAAATGACGGTAGTTCGCGGGATCGATCTCCGCGCCAAGGCGCCGCGCGTCGAAATACGACTCGCTCTGAATCACGATCACGTCAGGTCCCGCAGTCGGCGCGCCCGACGCGAACGGCCCCGTCCGGGCAGCTCGTTCGAACGCGCGCAACGTCGCGGGACGCAGGCCATTCAGCAGATATGCGACGAATACTGCAAAAAATCCATGCCGCTGCTGGTCCGCGCCGGCGTCCAGCGTAAGCGGCAAGCGTGCTGCCAGCCAATAGCTCGCGACCGCGGACGCCACGAGGAGCGTCGCCACCAGCCAGAGCGCCCCGTCGAACGGTCGCTCAGCAAAGAAGCCGCTCAGCAGCGCCGCGACGCCAATCACGATTCCGATTACCTTGCCGACACTCAGAAACGGCAGGTACAAGCGGGGATGCGCGAACAACTGGCTGAACAGACTCAAATCCGTAAAAACAAATGGTTCGCGCAGCGACTCGTACTTTGCATTGCTCACAGTTACCAACAGGCCGACGAGTGCCACCGCAATACAGATCGAAAATACGAGGCGTCTCGTCACGATCAGCATCGCACCAGTCAGAAACAAAAGTGCAACCGCATGCAGCATCAGGGCGACGCCGGAACGGTGCCGCATGCGTGGCAACGCCAAGGCATCCAGCACGAACGACGCGCCAAGCGCGATCGGTAGCGTGAGCAACATGCCAACGCTCAAGCTAGCGCTCCCGTCGAGGTAAGTAGGACAGTCCGCCGAGTATCGCGTCACCGAAGCGCGCCGGTAGCAGCGTCAACAGGCGCATACCGAGCGCGAGCAACCCCGGAAACGCAATCTCGGCCCGCCGCGCCGCCAGCTTGCGGCGGATATAGCCAGCGGCTTTGTCCGCCGACCACATGAACGGCTTGTCCCCCGGGAATACATCACTCATCGCAGTCTTGACGAAGCCGGGCAAAACGATCGCGAGATGTATCCCGTCGCGCGCCAGCAACGGGCGTACCGAATCGCCGTACGCCTTGAGTGCCGCCTTGCTCGCGCAATACGCCGGTGAAATCGCCATCCCGCGCAGCGCAGCGATGGAACTCACCAACGCAATCTGGCCGCTGCAACGCGCTCGCATGCGTGCAATCACCGGCAGTACCGCGTGCATCGCCCCATAGAAGTTGGTATCGACGACGGCGGCCATACGACCAAGCTCTTCCCAGTCGTAAGCTGACTCAAGCGTACTGGCAATCCCGGCGTTGGCGATCAGCAAATCTATCGAATATGTGTCGTCAAACTGCCAAATCCATCCCTGCATCGCCGTTGCATCTCGCACGTCGACTTGTGCGGTCACCACCTGGGCGCCAAGCGCGCGGCACGCATCAGCGCAGGCATCAAGCCGTCGCACATCCCGACCAACGAGCCCCAACACCACACCGGGCGCGGCGTAGGCAATCGCGAGCGCGCGTCCGATGCCTGCGCTTGCGCCGGTAATGACAATGTGGCGAGGGGTGGTGCTAGTCATGCGGCGCCTCAAGACGAACAACCGCACCAGCAGTCGCCATTTCGATGCCCGTACGCGTATAAAAGTCGCCGTTGATCTGAGTGTGGTGGACAACGTAGTCGAGAAATGCCTGGTACAGGTTCATGTCCGGCGGAGATGCGCCTAACCAGAAGTCATCAAGCTCACCCGACCACGTAAGCCCTGGCATGTTGTAGATCGCCGTACCAAGTGCAATCAACGGACGGCGATGATGCAGTGCCGAGAGTCCGACCGTGCTGTTGACCACCACGACTGCGCGCGCATGTTCGAGCAGCGTCGGCAAATGGCCGGCGTTGATGAATCGCAAGCGGTGAGCCACGCCCAGGTCGTGCGCAAGTCGCTTTGCGTATTGACGGTAGTCGATAAGGCCAGTGTCGAGCGGGTGATTCTTGATGACAAGCCGCGTGTCCGCCGGTGC
Organism: Burkholderia sp. MSMB1459WGS; assembly: GCF_001534535.1. Lineage (NCBI taxonomy): Bacteria > Pseudomonadati > Pseudomonadota > Betaproteobacteria > Burkholderiales > Burkholderiaceae > Burkholderia > Burkholderia sp. MSMB1459WGS. The sequence continues at coordinate 22,927 of NZ_LPMU01000051.1, read as the reverse complement.
GTGATGCGCGAATGAACGAATTACTTTGGCGATCGCGTCACGGACACCGTCAAACGGTGAATGAACGATTATCTGCGCATCCGAATTCAACTGGAGCGGAAAGAGGTAGTACTGTTGTCCTGCATCGAGAAGCTCGCGCGTAACGCGCTCTGCGTCACGGTGATGGTGACCCTGGCAAAGCGCGCGCGTGGCAAGGCCGGCGTATTCCATGATGCCGCTTCTCGGACGATGGCTACGGTAATACGGAAAGCGCGCCCCATATAGCATGTTCGCTGCGCGATACCGGATGTCGTGATACGCACGCTCGCTCAGGTTATAACCGGTAGAACGGCCAACCGGGCTTGGCGGAGTCACGCCTCTCTGCTCGAGATACCATAACGGATCTCGTGGCAGTGGTGAACGTCCATTGACCCCGCCCGTCTCGAGCGTAAGCCAATGAGGACGAACGTAGCCCTCTTCGAAAACATGAACGCGCAGACCGAACGCCTGCGAAACCGGGTGCATATGGCGGTGAATTTCGCGACAATCGCCGAACATGATGACGTCGGTAAATTCACCTGCTCGAGCGATCTGCGTGTACCAGTCCGACAAGTCGTCCGGCTTGCCGTCGTAGTTCCACGCATGCGCTGCGTCGCTGTAGAGCAGGTCGCCGCCACAAAAGTTGACCTTGCGCACCGTATGTCCGCGCCCCCGCAAAGCGGCAGAGAGGTGACTGAAAAACGGCGAAGCCGTCCCTTGCAGGACAAGGAATGAGCGAGGCATCTGGTCTAGTCAAACGGCACATAAGGCCCCTTCGAAATACAGCGGTGACGCCCGCGATGCTTCGATGCAATAAGCCTGTAATGGTTATATAAGGTTGCGTGTCCCAGCAAGGATCGAAGAATACCTCATTACAACCGAAATCAATATAGGAATAGCGAAAAATACTGCAAGATGTGGTCACAATCACAACACGATGGCGTCTTGCACATCGGGTGGCTATAATCAGCCGCCTTGGGCCGGTCTGCGTGCGCCTGCCGCACAGGTATGTGCCAGCAGAGAACGGCAGGCCCTGCTGCAGCGAGGCTCACCTGAGGGAGCAGGCAGGTTGTCAGCCCGTTTAAAACGTTTTCCGTAGAGTTGGTGCATTGTTTACGGATATTTTTTCCTTTCGTCACAGAGGCGCCACACAGTGGTGAGTCGTGCCAAGGGACCAAACAGCCTGGAAAAGAGTTGGATAACGTATCTAGCAGGACGGCGACATCGGAATCGCCAGCAGGAACCAAGAAAGGCTTGATAGAGCGGATCAAGAAGGTTAATCGGCTCTTTGCGCTAACGGTGCTTCTGCCCACTACGATCGCAACTGTCTACTACGGCCTCGTAGCATCCGACGTTTACGTTTCGGAGTCGCGTTTCGTGGTGCGCAGTCCCCAACGGCAAAACCAGACAAGTGTGGTCGGCGCCCTGCTCCAAGGCACCGGTTTCGCACGGGCACAAGACGACACTTATCCCGTGGTCGACTACATTCAGTCGCGCGATGCACTCGCCGAACTGAATCGCGGTAACTATATCCTTAATTCATACTCGAATCGAGGTGACGTTTTTAGCCGGTTCAACACGAGTCTCGACGACAGCTTCGAAGCCTTGTGGAAATATTACGGCAAGCATATCGCATCAGTGGAATTTGATTCGACTTCAGCAATTACCACGCTCCAGGTCCGGGCATTTACGTCGAAAGACGCTGAAAGAATCAATGAGAGACTGCTGGAAATTAGCGAAAGGCTCGTCAACCGAATGAACCAGCGGGCAGCGGCGGATACTGTGCAGTTTGCGCAGCGCGAGGTCAACCAAGCTGCGGCGAAGGCAAAGGACGCAGCAGCAGCGCTGGCGGCCTACCGGAATTCGTACACTGTGTTCGATCCAGAGAAGCAGTCGGCGCTGCAGCTCCAGCAGGTGACAAGCCTACAATCACAGATGTTCGCAGCGCAAACGCAGCTCATGCAGTTGCAGTCTATTTCACCGCAAAACCCGCAAATTCCGGTGCTAAAGACAAACATCGAATCGCTGCAAAAGCAAATTCAAGTGGCAACCGGCGGAGTGACTGGCGGCAAAGATTCGCTTTCACAGAAAGCCGCGAACTATGCACGGCTGCAGCTAGACGCGCAATTCGCGGACAAACAACTCGCTTCGGCCATGTCTGCATTGGAAAGCGCTCGGGGTGAAGCGGAGCGGAAACAGCTTTATCTGGAAAGACTTGTACAGCCGAATGCGCCCGACGTGGCAATAGAACCTAAGCGACTGAAATCTGTATTCGAGGTGTTCGCGTTAGGCATGATCGCCTGGGGTGTTCTGAGTCTATTGCTCGCCGGTGTGCGGGAACACCACGATTAAGGACAGGCATCTTGCATCACGACACTCCCTTGCTGAGGTCGCTGCAAATCCAGTTGCGTGTGGTCGGCGCACTGTTGATGCGCGAGATTCTCACACGGTATGGCAGACATAACATCGGTTTTCTGTGGACCTTCTTCGAGCCGATGATGTTCACGCTTGGGATTCTTGGACTATGGACCGCCACTAAAGCCACGCATGGGTCCAACCTTCCCATTACCGCCTTCGCCGTAACCGGTTATTCGTCCGTGTTGTTGTGGCGTAATTGTGCAAACCGATGCGCACTTGCAATCGAACCAAACCAGGCGCTGCTCTATCATCGGAACGTACGGGTAATTGACCTTTTTATTGCGCGGGTAGCGCTCGAAATCACTGGCACCACGATTTCATTTGTATTTCTAACAATCGTCTTCATGACGCTAGGGCTGATGTCAGCCCCACAGAATCTGACCCTTATCATCGGCGGCTGGGTACATTTGGCGATTTTCGGCAGCTCGCTCGGATTCGTTATCGGCGCGTTAAGTGAGCGCAGCGAAGCTGCTGACCGCGTATGGCATACGGTGGCCTACCTTCTCTTCCCTCTATCCGGTGCGCTATTCATGGTTGAATGGTTGCCACCCAATTTTCAAAAAATCGTCTTGCTATTGCCCATGGTTCATGGAGCGGAAATGCTGCGAGCCGGATATTTTGGCACCTTGGTAAAGGCCCACTATGATATCGGCTATATGGTCTGGTGCGACATGGTGCTTCTGTTCATCGGCCTCAGTCTCGTAAAAGACGCAAGCAAGCGAGTTGAACCAGAATGATCGAACTCGTCGAGGTCAGCAAGGATTACCATACACGACAAGGCAGTCGCCGCGTGCTAAATGCGATCAACCTGAAAGTGGAAGCTGGGGAGAAAATCGGCATTCTCGGTCGTAACGGCGCAGGGAAATCAACCATGATCCGTATGATCAGCGGAGCCGAATTGCCGACTGAGGGCAAGATTCGCCGCAGCATGAGTGTCTCGTGGCCCCTTGCATTTGGCGGCGCATTCCAGGGTAGCCTGACCGGAATGGACAACCTGCGGTTCATTTGTCGAGTGTATGGCGCGGATCCGAAGGCAGCCGAACCGTTCGTTCAAGAATTCTCCGAGCTTGGCTATTATTTGCGCGAACCCGTGAAGAGTTATTCGGCCGGCATGCGTGCGAGGCTGGCGTTCGCGATATCGATGGCGATCGAGTTTGATTGCTTTCTGATCGACGAGATCGTGGCGGTGGGCGACAGCCGTTTTCACGACAAATGCCACCATGAGCTTTTTGAGCGGCGCCGCGACAGGTCTTTGATCATCGTGAGCCACGACTCAGGCTATATTCGCGAGCACTGTGACCGTGCGGCAGTACTCGTTCAGGGAAAGCTAAACACGTTCGACGACATCGAAGACGCCTACACCTTCTATCGGGAAAGCGCGGTTTGAAGCCGGAAAATTTCGAATGCATCGTGCAACAGGAATGCTGAACGCGGCTATTCTTCAGTGGGCTGCGGTATGGTGCACACCGCGATTCGCAGATCTCGCAAGACGTGCCGTCATGGCGCTTTCACCGGCCAGAAGCACCAATACCTCGCACAATAGGACGCTGCTGATCGATGTGTCGATCATTGCGTCGCACGATGCTGGAACCGGCATTCAGCGCGTCGTGAAATCACTGGCGCTCGATTTGCTCGAGTCCCCTCCAACCGGTTTCCAAATCCGCTTCGTTCGAGCAACAAGGACACAGCCGTATCGCTACGCCAACGCATGGCAAGCTTCACTTACCGGGTCCGAAGTCGCAGAAGAAGATGAATACGTTCGCGTATCGAATGGAGATATCTTTCTTGGTCTCGATCTGACCAGTCGTATCTTGCCCCGTCGCCAGTCCGAGCTGCTCCACTGGCGTACACAAGGTGTCCGCTGCGCATTCATAGTCTACGACCTGCTGCCAATTCTTCATCCGGACTGGTTCACGCCCCGTGCTCGCCGCTCGTATCGCCACTGGCTGTCAACACTAGCCGTGCACGCGGACGCATTGTTTTGCATCTCCAAATCCGTATCGAACGAAGTGTGTGAGTGCTTGCATCGTCGATTCGGAATAGCGGCAGATGAAATCGCAACGCACTGGTTCCACCTCGGCTCCGAACCACCCGTCGATATACCGCCGAAGAACAATGCAAAGCCGATGAAGTCGGCACTCTATAAACATGATGGCGGTCCCGCCACACTCATGGTCGGAACGATCGAGCCACGCAAAGGCCATGCCCAAGTACTTGACGCATTCGACCAATTATGGCGTGACGGCTTCGAAGGTTCCCTTGTTATCGTGGGAAAATTAGGCTGGCAGGTTGAATCACTGGCTGAGCGCCTGACGCGCCACGCTGAAGCTGGCAAAAGGCTCTTCTGGCTATCCAAAGTCGATGACGACGAGCTGGGACGACTATATGCGGAACTTGATGGCTTGTTGATGGCGTCTGAAGCCGAAGGCTTCGGCTTGCCACTCGTCGAGGCGGCGCGGTACGGCATGCCGATATTTGCGCGCGATCTCCCGGTGTTCCGGGAGATCGCCGGCACACATGCATCGTTTTTTACTGCAAGTAACGGTCGCGAACTTGCTCCTCAGTTGGCAAAATGGTTGACCGAAATCAAGAGCGGCGCGGCAACCGCAAGTAGAGCGATGAACGTCCAGACATGGCGCGCCAGCGCAAATCAGCTTCGAACGTTGCTGACGTCGTTAGGTTAGTTGGCCAGGCAATGCGCTCCATGCTCAGGCAAAACGGCGGCACACTTCAAGTGTGCGTTTTGCGCATTGATCCCATGTAGTTGTGCATGCAACATTGAGACCACGTCTGACTGCGCCCATACGCCACGCGTCGTCGCACAACGCTCTTTCGATCCCGTCTCGTAGAGCCTCGTGATCATTGGGCTCGACAAGCCATGCGGCTCCGTTTGCCACCTCCGGTAGTGACGAATGGTTCGAGGTCAAGGTTGGCACTCCGCTTGCCATCGCCTCAAGCACGGGAAGACCGAATCCCTCGTAGATCGACGGAAATAGAAACGCCCTAGCACCGGAATAAAGTAGCGGCAGGAACGCCTCGTCGGCAAAGCCGAGATATTTTAGCCACCCCTCCCTTTCACCCAAACGGATCTGTTCCTGCAACGCATCGCTTAACCACCCCTTGCTGCCAGCAAGCACCAACGGATAAGACAAACGCAGCGACATCGAAATGTCGCGGTAAGCGTTAAGCAGTCGGTCGATTCGTTTGCGCGGCTCCAGAGTGGAAACACAAAGCGAATAGCGTCCATGCACAAGGCCATGTTCGAGCAATGCAGCACCGGTTTCTGACGCGTCACGCACCCGAAATGTGTCGCGGACTCCGAGGCCGATCGCCGTCACGCGCTCAGACGGCCACCCGAAATAGTCAATCACTTCGGTACGCGTCGCGTCTGAGTCCGTGATTAAATGTGTTGCTCGACGCAATGTCGAAGCGAAGCTCCGTTCAAAGTGCCTAATACGTTCAACTGGATGGGTTTCCGGATACTTGAACACGGAAAGATCATGTACTGTCACGACACCACCATCAACCTGTTCGGGCAGGAAATAATTGGGAGAGTGAAATACGTGACCTCGCATTTCGCGCCGCAACCGCCACTGGCGCCAGCTTTTCGGAGTTCGCAAAAGGCGAAATCTTCTTTTGCGCACCAAGATCTCATCAGCAGCGGAATCCAGCAGTCGAGCTGGATCCTGGACCCAACGATCGGAACAGAAGAAGCGTAGCGCATCAAACTCGTCACGCATCGCCTGGTAGTGGCTCGCGAGTTCCCACGCGTATCGACCGATCCCAGTAAGTGGAGGTGCGATAGCGTCCACGGCAAGCGTCAATCGCATACCGGGTTCTCCAGCATCCAGCGGAGTGTATCGCGCAGCGGAATTGTCTCTAACGGACCGATCGCCCGTTCGAGTTTGACTTTTGATCCAATCAGCCTTCGCACTTCGTTTTCACGTACAAAGGCAGGATTGACCCGAATCTCCGGCGAATAACCGACCAGATCGTGCATGGTTTCAAGAACGTCTTGCAAAGTGCTCCCAACTCCACTACAGACGTTAAACGTCTGGCCGCCGAAATCGCCGCTAAGAAGCCTGGCATATGCATTGACAACCATCCGTACATCGGAGAAATCCCGGACCACATCGAGATTCCCCAGTTCAAGCACGGGCGCACGGCATCGGAAATGTGAAACGATTTTTGGTAATAGGAAATTGGTGCTTTGACCAACACCCGTATAGTTGAATGGTCGCACAATGGTAATAGGCAACCGTTCCTGCCACAGGCTAGCGACATATTCCATCGCAAGCTTACTAACTGCGTAGTCGTTGGCCGGCAGTGCGCCGATCGACTCATCGATCACCTCGACGCTAGCATTGCCGTAGACGTTCGCGCTGCTAGCGATCAACAACGAACGCGGTGAACAATCGGACGCAGTTACCGCATCGAGCAACGTGCGCGTACCTATCACGTTGGTCTGGTAGATCGCATTCACATCGCCATGTGCAACAAATGCAATCGCAGCGAGGTGAACAATGACATCCGGCCGTTCCTCGGAAAGAATGTCGGTCAGCTTCGGCTTGTCAAGCAAGTCGCACACGTGCGTACGTACGCTGGCTAACGGCATGGGGCGATGCGCGATACCACAAACGTCATGCCCCACGCGATGCAGAGCGTCAACAAGGTGCCGCGCCGTGAAACCAGAGATACCGGTGATCAGAATCCTGGCCATGCGTCAGAACGAAAAGCCAATTTCATTACGGCGAATATCCGCTTCGACCATCATTTCACAAAGCTGCTCGAGCGTGGTGCGAGGCACCCAACCAAGCTCCGCGCGCGCCTTTGCGGGATCGCCAATCAGCAAGTCTACTTCCGCAGGCCGGTAGAACTTCGGGTTGATTCTCACGATCACCTTTCCAGTCGCGACGTCGATACCGACCTCGTTCTCATCCTTGCCTTCCCACATGATGTCAAAGCCAGCAGCCTTTCCTGCCATACTGACGAAATCACGGACGGTCTCCGTCCGGTTGGTAGCCAGCACGTATGTGTCCGCCTTGTCCACTTGGAGCATGCGCCACATTCCTTCGACATACTCCTTCGCATAGCCCCAGTCGCGTTTGGCGTCCAGATTCCCGAGTTCAAGGATGTCGAGCTTGCCAAGGCGGATTTTCGCGATGCTATCGGTGATCTTTCTCGTTACAAACTCTCGGCCGCGCAATGGCGATTCATGATTGAAGAGAATCCCGCTGCTAGCGAATAAGTTGTAGCTCTCGCGGTAGTTCACCGTCATCCAGTGGGCATACAGCTTCGCTACCCCATAGGGACTGCGAGGATAGAAAGGCGTATCCTCGGTTTGAGGAACCGCTTGTACCTTGCCAAACATTTCAGAGGTGCTAGCTTGATAAAAGCGGATCGCGGGATTGACGATACGGATCGCTTCGAGAAGGTGAAGCGCTCCAATCCCGGTTATCTCGGCGGTAGTTACCGGCTGATCAAACGATACGCCGACGAAACTTTGCGCCGCGAGATTGTACACTTCTACTGCCCCGGTCTCCTGCAACAGTCTTATACTTGAACCGAGGTCTGTAAGATCATATTCGACTACGTGAAAGTCCGGATGTTTAGCGATCCCGAGTTCCTCGACGCGCCAAAAATTAACTGAACTGGTGCGTCGATAGGTTCCATATACCGTATAACCTTGCTCCAGGAGAAAATTCGCCAGATAAGCTCCATCCTGGCCAGTTATCCCGGTAATGATCGCTTTCTTCATGATTATTCAGACCTCTATATTTCCAATAGTTTTTACCGGCGCCCGCTTTTAGCGTGAAAAGCTTTCACGCAAGGCGACGTGCGCGCGACCATTCGCCCGACCAAATAAAGTGCAGTTCATGATACACAACGCACGTCATGTTTCTATCCGAGCAGTTCAATCAAATACCCCGCTCAACACCAGCGACCAGACTCGCGAAGCAACTCACTGGGGACTACCGCGACGCTGCTCGGCATGCTTGTGCATCGCTCGCATATATAAATCGACAAGCTGCCCCGAGATCACAGACGGCGAGAAGCGTCGTTCATATGCACTTCGACCGTCACGACCGAGAGTAAGTCTCTGCTTCGGGTTCTGAAGCAATTTCACAATAGCACCTGCGAGGTCGTCCGAACTCCCAGACTCGACAAGCAATCCACCGTTGCTTTCACCAAGGATTTCAGGGACGCCACCGACGTTGCAACCCACACAAGGAACACCAAACATCATCGCTTCGACATAAATCAAACCGAACGATTCGAACCGCGAAGGTGCGACAAATAGCGACGCACTCTGGAAAAGTGCATCCACCTCAGAATCAGAAATCTTCCCCAGGAAGTGGACCTGCTTCACCAGTTCCGGATAGCGTCGTGTGAAAATCTGACGGAACGTTTCTTTCGAATCAGGTGCCGGTATCTGGTCATCACCCGCGAGATTGAAGTGAACATCCGGGAAGCGTCGCAGTACTTTCGGAATCGCATCCAGTAGAACGTCAATGCCTTTACGAAGCTCCAAACGCCCGAGGAAAAACACCTCAAGCCTCGACTGCTGGCGCACCGTCAATCCACTTGATCGATCCTCGAGCGAAAGATTGCAGATTTCGACACTCGACGGATTCATTACAATATTGTTTCGCGCCTCTATTTCGTCAACGATCGCACGGCTGATAGCACGAATGGAATCACACTGGGCGAGAATGAAGTTTTCCGCCTCCAGCGCTGGTAGAACGAAGTTCTCCATGTGCTCCTTGTCATCGCGCCACTCCGGATGCGACTCCAATGCAATACCAAGTGAAGTCTGCAAACTCACCACAACCGGAAATTCAGCAAAAACAGTAAACGCAATTGCCTCGTTATCCCAAATGGGAGCCTCCACCACATCTACTTTATGTCGCGAATTGATTTTCCGAACCTCATCGAGCATCGCTCGAGAATAACACCATTGACTCGGATGTACTTTGAACGGAAGATCTGCTGGTTGATCGTCATACCAACCAGCGGTGAGACGATGGACCCATACCCCATCTTCCCAGTCGATTCGAGCGTCGCTTTGCACGAGCGTGAGAACATGGACGATATGGCCGAGGGCCGCAAGCGCTCTAGCTTGAACACCGATGAAGCGAGCAATTCCGGAATCCACAGCATCGTACTGCCGGCAAAGCAACACAACGCACAGTTGCGCCTCTCCGGTCAACCGCGTGGTGCTAGCTGGTAGAAAGTCCGACGCATGGCTTTTCAGTAAATCCGCTGTTAGATATTTCGCTGGCGCCTGATAGCGCTCAAGCGCGTCGTTACGGGCCTTTACATAAACAGCAGGAAGATTCGCAAGCTTCTCCGCAGGAAGTTCGCCATGCTCGACAAACCACTTTGCGTCTCGAAGGTGAGCTTGATAAACGTTTTCACCATGCGTCAAAACTTCGTCGATACCGACTTTGGGGCTCGCATAGCGCAACGCAAAGTACAAAGTATTTTTCAGAATCGGATAGTGATGCACCGTCGCCTTTCGCGCGTTTCGCATATGGCTAGGCAAGAACTTGTGATGCACCAACGCATGATCAATCTGAACGATCTTGTACCCAGCGTCGATTACCCGAACACACACGTCGGTCTCATCGAGAAAATACTCATATTCCTCGTCAAACCCACCGATATCGAGCAGCACGTCACGTCGAAACGAGCTATTCGTTCCGATCAGCGCGCTAAATTTGAACGCATGGGGAAAACTATAAAGGTCTGACGGATCTTGCTTTTCCTTCGGCCAAGCACTGCCAAATCGATCACAAATAATATTGGTAGCCTGGTAGTCGATACCGGTTTGGTCGAAAACATGACCACCTACGGCTCCGACGTCATCACTCGAGTAGGCCGCCAGCAATCGCTCCGCCCAGAATGGTTCCGGAAAAGCGTCATCGTCGATAAAGGCAACGACATCACCGGAAGACGCCGCAATGCCGACATTCCTGGAAACCGACAGATTAAATTCAGAGCATTTCAGAATCTTGATTCGACCCACATATTTCGAAAGAATCTGCTCCGTATGATCCGTGGATGGCCCGTTCACCACTACAATTTCCATTTGCGGGCAAGCCTGCTGAAAAAGCGAATTGATAGTTTTATCGAGGCTTGTCGCGCGATTGCACGTATTGATAACGACAGAGAGTGTCTTCGGATTTGCCCGCATCTTTTTACTCGACTTCCAGTTCCATTTCAAAGCACAGACCGTTTTTACGGCCACGCGCCAGCCATCGGACGGTTTCAAAGCCTGCTTCGCGCAATAACATGCTCAACTGATCCGGCATCAACATGTTGTAGTGAAAATCGCCACCGTAATCCTGTCCACCGAAGAGAACCGTGCGGAAATTTTCATACGGATAGGTTCCCCGATAATACTCTGCAAACATATGCTCAGCGTCAGGTACGATCACGTGTAGCTTTCCACCAGGCTTCACGATCGAACGCCAATAGGGCAGAACCTCTCGTCGCAACTGCTCTTGCGGAAAGTGCTCAAGCAGATGTGCCGCTCGCAAGACCGATACCTCGCCCTCACCAAATGGAAGACGAGTAGCTTCCGCAACAATATCAACCCCCGGCAATTCGCGAGAATCGACATTGAGATAATCGGCCAACGGAATGTGTCCGCAGCCAATGTTGAGCTTTACTCCTGTAAGACGGGCTTCTTCAACTTTCTCGGCATTAATGATTCGTGCCGACGTAGCTTCGGGTTTATCTGCAAATGCAGATGCAGCACCATACTTCAACTCGAATAGCGTTTCCCGTCGAACAAACTCGATACGGTTATAGGCGCGCTGAAGCGAAGCACGAATTTCGTCGACACTTTCGTTCAATGCCGCCGCGCCAGCAGCAAGCTGCTGCACACTGGCAACATGGCCTTCTGCTTTCTCCACAAACTCTGCTCTCACGTCATTCAGTGTTTGTTGCATAGCCGTGGACGCCCTATCTTGACTGTCGATCAGCTCACAAGCGCGGTCGATCCTTGACGCCAACTGACCCCGACTAATACTCTCTTGCTCAAGCCCTTGAACCAGCCGCGCACACTCCGCCTGCAGAGTTCCAAGTGCGCTGTCAATGATCTCGAGGCGCGCCTCCTGCTGTGCAATTTGATGAACTGATTGGTCCACCCGTCGCACTTCATTTGCAGCACGCGACGTCGAATGATCGACGAGTTGCTCAAGCACGCTGATACGCGAATGCACAGCCTGGGCCAGAGCGACGCACTCTTCGACCTTTGAAAAAGCATGCTCCAGTTCTTCGTTCTTCTGCTTCGTGTCAAGAAGCAATTTTGCCAAGTCTGCATCGTGCGCATCGAGAGCCGTTATAGCACGATCAAGTCGGCCGGAAATACTCGACTCCCAGCCCGGCGCTCCGGATTGTCCTATCTCTTGCCTAAGGGCAATCAGCCTTGTCAACTGATCACGCATCGTCGCAGGGATCGACGATGCGAAATTTCTGAACGCCTCCAGTTCATGATTTATCCGCTGAATTTCGGCCGTCAGTGCCGATACGGTCGAATGGAATTCGAAGGCGTCGCGTTGTGAAGCCTGCTCCCGTTCGTTGACGAGGTTAGCCTCCAAGCCCACCATCCGTCGCTCGACAGCGCGCATTGTCGCCGGGATTGATGAAGCGAAATTCCGGAGTGCATCCAGCTCTTCCGCGATCCGTTGAACGTCTGCTGCCAGGGTAGCCCCGGCTGAATGGGACGAGCCATTTGCGACTTTGGTCTCCAATGCTGCCAGCCGACGCTCAACATCGCGCATGTACTGGTGACTCGAGCTGATGGTATTGAAGATGGGGTCGAGATCACGCTGCTTCTCGAGCTGCGATTCCACGACCTCGATTCTTAGGCGGCCTTCGGAAGCGAGTTCGCGGCCTGCTCGAATATCACGCAAAACTGCAGGTGCATCGCCGACGAGCCGCAAGGCCGCGACGATTGTTCCCAAGACTGGAATCTCAATGATGCGGTCACCAACGGCGGCGACTGTCATGCCATGCACTCGCACCCCAAGCTTTCGCGCCTCCGCGCTTTTCGCAATACTACGCACAACCGCGAACTTACTCCTTCCACTGCCAAGCATCTTGCGATAATGTTGGCGCCCCTCCGGATCGGGCTCTCTCAACAAAATCTTTCGGTAGCATTGTTCGATGAGTTGTTCGCCGTTATAAGGCAAAAGCTCAGATAGGGTTATGGTCTGCATATTCTTGACTTGGAATGCGGATTGTTACGATAACAGAGGCCAACGCCGGCGGAACTTAGCTTACACTCGCCCCTCATTAATAAGAGCGAATCAGAACAAACCAGCGACATTAGTTCAAGCCACTGCTTAATAAAAATCTTGACCGCAGAAAGACTCAGTCCGCCCCAAACTTCGGGCACGAATGTGAATGCGCCATGCACAAAATTTCAGGACGAGTCCGATACTGCTTGCCCAATGGCCAACGATATCTGCACACATCCAATCCACGCTTGCCAAGGACAATAAATCGTAAGAATGCCAACAAACGCGGGGCACTAACCCCGCTCCGTCAGCATCGCCCGAAGCATCATTTGAATGTCTGCACGCCCGTCACTACCGGGTACGCCACTGAGAACACTAAATTCAATACCTTCTGGATCTCGGTGACCGGTGCGTTCGACACGTAAAGCAGATCCTTGTTGTCGATCATGAAGCTCTGGGCAACGAAAAACGAATTCGGATCCTTCAGATTCACGCGATACACGACCGGCACCTTGCCATCAGCCGTGGTACGAACAGGGGCGTTCGGCCATTGCAGCGCATTTGCATTCTCGAGCCGAAAAATAAACACCCCACGCGGATCCGAGCGTGAATCTTGCAGCCCGCCAGCACGCGCCAACGCCTGCGCGAGCGTAATACCCTGCGCCTCGAAGTTGAATTCCTGATTCTTTCCCGTCGCGCCAAGCGATGTGAAGCTATATGGCTGGAATAATGCCGTTACAACGTCCCCTGCATGCAGCGGGACGTTCTGGCGCGGGTCGCGAATAACGGTTTCCAGCGGCAACGATACGACCTTGTCACCACGCGTCACTTGAATCGTAATTTTGTCAATTGCCTGACGCACCCCGCCAGCACTCGCCAGCGCGTCGAGCACGCGCTCGCCACGAGCCGTAAGCTGCATACGATTGCTGCTTGCCACATCCCCGACTACGGTCACATATGATGTGACGTTTCGCGACAACTTGACCATAACCTGTGGATCGTGCGCCATATATTTCAGACGCCCCATAATCTCGCGCTGCAGCTGAATCGGTGTGCGCCCCGCAGCCCTAACGAGACCAATGAACGGTACGCTGACGTTCCCATCGCCATCGATCATCTGATCCGGCAGAACTGTCGCATGTGCACCACCGCCGACGCCGGTCTTTGCATCGGCCTGCATAGTACCGAATAGCGTTGCAGGCGGCGCTTCCCAGATCGACACCTCAATCGTGTCGCCAACGCCCAATTGCCGCTGAAATGCCGTCCCGTTGCCCAACGCAGCGGAGAAATCGGCATGGGTTCGTTCGGCCAGGAGCTTGCGCGCGACGTCGTCCGTGACATCGACGACCTGAATACCCGTAACATTTGATGCCTGAGCAGCATCATCAATCTGCGACCTGCTCGGCCCGGATGTAGGAATTGCCCCCGCACAGCCGGCCAGCAAGGCTGCTCCCCCGATAATCGAAACGCAAAGAGCATTCATCCGAACACGCGACATTGCTTGGTAGTCTTGGTAAATTACGGTCGGTGTAAATTGTCGCACGTAACAGAATCAAATAGAATGTCGCGAGCAAAAAAACCACGTCAGCGGGACTGGACGTCCCTGCCGCACATCCTTACCACAAAAATTTTGTATTCGCGTGTCACATATCTTGCTGGACATCACCCGCCTGCTGTCACGCCTCTACGACGGCTTGCGTCCAACTGGCGTGGACCGCGTGGGGTTGGCCTATGTGGAGCGGTATGCTGCGCAGGCAAACGCGGTACTGAGCGAGCGCGGATTTTCCGCTGTTCTAACCGAGAGAGATTCTCAGCAAGTGTTTGAAATGCTGCTGTCGTCAGCTCGTAATCGTTGTGCGATTCGAAAACTGACGGTGCGAGCCGTCTTGAACCAGCTGCACTTTAGAAATTTCGAACGTGGCATTTTGTTGCACACGAGCCACAACGGAATGGAATTTCAGCGCTATTACCGTGCCATGGCGCATCGGAAGGTGCGCTCTGTATTTATGGTGCACGATCTGATTCCACTCACGCACGCGGAATACTGCCGGCCCGGCGTCGACGATGCTCACCGGCTGCGTATTCATACTGCGTTGCAGCACGCCCAAGGTCTGATTGCCAATTCGCAGGCTACACTAGACTCGCTTGCCATCGAAGCCAACCGCGCTGAACTTCCTTTGCCGCCGACTGTGGTTGCGCCTCTGGCGTCCGGCGTCGCCATGCGCCCTCAAGGGGCGAGTCCTCTAAATCATCCGTATTTCGTCATGCTCGGCACTATTGAGCCGCGCAAGAACCACTGGTTCATGTTGCATGTATGGCGTAGGCTCGTCGAGCGACTCGGAGCTGCCGCGCCGAAGCTCGTCGTCATCGGGCGGCGCGGATGGGAATGCGAAAACGTGATCGATATGCTCGACCGGTGCTCAAGCCTGCGCGGCGTGGTCATAGAAGAAGCAGATTGTTCCGACGATCAGCTTCACAATTGGCTGCAGCACGCGCGCGCGCTTCTTTTCCCATCGTTTGTCGAAGGCTACGGGATGCCGCTCGTGGAGGCGCTCGCATTGCGAGTGCCCGTGCTCGCCAGCGATCTCGGCGTATTTCGCGAAATCGCGGGTGATATTCCAGACTATCTCGATCCGCTGGACGGCCTCAACTGGCTTGCTCACATCGAGGCATACAGCCAAGTAGAGTGCAGGGACCGCGATGCGCAACTCGCACGTATCGAGCGTTTTCGCGAACCGACGTGGACGGAACACTTTGTCCAAGTCGACAATTTCCTGGAAACACTGCGCTAGATGAGCGATCCGGCACGCCATTACCCGAATCTGCGTGATCCGGCATTTGATCTTCGCAGTATCACGCGCGGATCGCGTTTCACTAGTTGGCTGATGCGTCGATCGAATTACATCTGGACGGACACCCGCATAGGACGGCTGATGCTGCGCATCGCACGCGCCGCCGGGGTCGCCGTCCACGCAGCCTCACCGGGGCCCCTTTGGTCACGCAACGGCCGACGCACTGCGCTATTTTCTTGGTTCGTCGTGCATCGCACCGAAACCGGATCACAAACACTTTCCGACGCGATCGTGAGCGCATTTGCGACCACCAACGACGCGGGAACCTCACCTAACGTCGTAAAACTGATGCAGCGTGTGCTCGACAGCTATGCACTGGATCCGGAACATCGAGTACCTCGTTGCCCGCCAGCACTGCTGGCGCCAGCCCACGTCCCACGAGTGCTGCTGATCGACGAGCGCATGCGCGCTTCGTGTGCGGACGAATCGCCGAGCAAGCGTCGAGAGACCTTCAAACAGATGATTGAAACAGCGCTCGCCTCGCATCCCGACGCGCAATTCTGGATCGGACGCAGCGGCGACCACGGCACCGGTCACTGGTTGTCGTCATTGGTTCGCACCCTGCCGCCCGGCACCCAATATGTCGATGACGAATATTCGACATGCGCCGCACTTCGTCACGTCGATCATGTTTATACGCTGGCGGCGCCGGAGGGAATGTATGCACTGCTGGCCGGCATCCGCGTCCATACGTTCGGTACGCCCTACTATGCTGGCTGGGGACTCACGGATGATCATGACGCAACGTGCGCCCGCGCAACGCGGCCAACCTTGGCCGCGCTTTTCGATGTTGTATTCCTGCGTCTGGCGTATTACTTGAACCCGACGACACACGTGCCGGGCAGCCTTGACGCGTTGCTCGACAACATTGAATTGCAGCGCGCAATTGCAGCCCGGTTCGCCGATCTACGCAATGTGGTCGGTGTGCGCTTTCAGTGGTGGAAGCGCCCGTTCGCCACGCCGTTCCTCACGGCCGGTGGTGGTAGGCTACGCTGGACCCTTGAACCCGGCTCGCTTCGTCCTGGCGAATGCGCGGCGCTTTGGGGTGCACGCAGTTCGGAAGACTTACCTGAAGGCACGCGTTACGTGAGAATCGAAGACGGATTTCTCCACTCGACCGGCCTTGGCTCGGACATGATTGCCCCCTGTAGCCAAGTGATCGATATGACGGGTCTGTATTTCGACCCAAGCCGTCCGAACGACCTCACGACCCTGCTGAATGAAACGACATTCAGCGAAGAAGAACTCACGCGGGCTGCCGAGTTGCGGACGAGAATCGTTCAGTTCGGCTTGACGAAATACAATCTGGGTCGCCGCAAGCCAACGTGGCTCACGCCATCCGGGAAACGAGTTGTGCTCGTTCCCGGTCAAGTGGCCGATGACGCCTCCATTCGCCTCGGAACGCGCGCAATCTCGACCGCCGATGCCCTGCTGCGTGAAGTGCGCGCACGCCTCCCCGAAGCTTTTATCGTTTACAAACCCCACCCCGACGTCCTTTCGGGCAACCGGAGCGGCCTCGTTGATGCCGACCGACTAGCCGATGTTGTTGACATCGACTCGGATCTCATCTCTCTGATCGACGCGGCGGACGAAGTGCACACGCTGTCGTCACTCGCCGGCTTTGACGCATTGCTGCGCGGCAAGGCCGTATTCACGTACGGACTACCGTTCTACGCAGGCTGGGGCCTCACACATGATGCGCTTGCCCCCATACCCTGGCGAAGCCGTCGTCTGTCGCTCGACATGCTAACGGCAGGTGTAATGCTACGCTACCCAATCTATTGGGACTGGCGATTGAAGCTTTTCACGACACCCGAAGCTGTCATTCAGCGGCTCGCGCCTCTCGCGGCGCGCCCGCTCGCCCGAATAAGTGCCGATCATATGCGAACCCTCCTGAAGGTCTCGCGCTGGAGTCGCAATGCGATGCGTCACCTATCTTGGCGCTGGCGGCAATTCATGCGGAAACGGGCTCACGAATTGTCGTGAACCAATTACTCAATTAGAAACTTGACTCAGGGATTGCAACCATGAACATCCATCCGGTCATTCTGTGCGGCGGCAGCGGCACTCGCCTTTGGCCGATGTCGCGCGGCGGTTATCCGAAGCAATACCTGAAGCTGACGGGCGATCAGACGCTCGTCCAGCAGACAGCTGCTCGCCTTCAACACATCCCAGGCACCACTGCCCCCATCGTCGTCACCAATAACGAGCAGCGCTTCCTGGTCGCGGAACAACTCCGTCAGGCCAGCATTACGCCACTGTCGATCGTGCTGGAGCCGGTAGGTCGCAACACCGCACCCGCGATCGCGATTGCCGCGCTGCTCGCATTGCGCGAATCCCCTAACGCGCTGCTGTTGGTACTGCCGTCGGATCACGTCATCCTCAACGAACCGGCATTCGTCGCTGCAGCAACCGAAGCGGCGGCTATCGCAGCAGACCAGCACCTCGTCACCTTCGGTATCACACCGACGGAAGCACACACCGGCTTCGGCTACATCCGCCGCGGCCCGGCCATCGTCGGCGACAAGGAGGTCTACAAGGTTGATGCGTTTGTCGAAAAGCCCGACGCCTCGACGGCCGAGCGCTTCCTTAACGACGGCAACTACTACTGGAACAGCGGCATGTTCATGCTGAAGGCGTCCACATACATGGAGGAGTTGCATCGTCACGCACCGGAGATTGCCCGTCAGGCAGAACTCGCATTCGAATCCGCCAAGCGGGACAACGACTTCGTTCGTCTCGACGCGGATGCGTTCGCCGCCTGCCCCAACGTCTCGATCGATTATGCGGTGATGGAGCATACCGAGCGCGCTGCTGTCATCGCTGCGGCCGATCTCGGCTGGAACGACATCGGGTCGTGGAGCGCACTTGCGGATATCGCGAACCTCGACGAACAGAATAATGCGTTGATCGGCGATGTCTTCACCGACGCGGTGAAAAATTCATACATCCGCGCAGAGCATCGGATGGTTGCAGCGATCGGCCTCGACAATATTGTTATCGTCGAAACCGCCGACGCCGTGCTGGTTGCGCATCGCGACAAAACCCAAGACGTCAAGAAAATCGTCGAGTGGCTGAACGCATCGGGGCGCCACGAGTCGGTCACGCATCGCCGCGTAGTCCGTCCATGGGGATCATACGAAGGCATCGATCAGGGCGACCGCTTTCAAGTCAAACGCATCATCGTGAACCCCGGCGCACAGTTGAGCCTGCAAATGCATCATCATCGTGCCGAGCACTGGATCGTCGTCAAGGGCACAGCAATGGTCACGAACGACAGCAAGGAAATCATGCTGACCGAAAATCAGTCGACCTACATCCCGCTTGGCGCAATACACCGCCTGAGCAATCCCGGCAAGATCCCGCTCGAGTTGATCGAAGTGCAATCCGGCACATACCTTGGAGAAGACGATATCGTTCGCTTCCAAGACACGTATGGTCGAGAGTCCACACAGTGATATCGGCAATAACAGGCAAAATGGCGAGCGAGACAGATCAAAACTTCCGTATCTGGGACCACGCGACGAGTCGTGCGCCCGCCATTGCCCTGTCATACCAATATCCAATCAAAGCGCTTGAGTACAAAGGACATTCAGCCACTGGGTAACCAGTTGATGCCCCACCCCGCGACGAGATAAATTCAAAACGAACTACCGACAAAAATACCTGCAAGATGCCGACCGCACACACCGCAACGGCATCAGGGAAGCGAGAAGATACCATGAGAAAAACACTTTATATTGCCAGTGAAGTCCGCTCAGGGTCGACATTCATTGCCGAATCCATTTCGTACTATCTCAACGAGCGATTTGGATATCAATTCTGGGATTTGGCACAGGAGCGATTCTCCGCCTTACATGCAGAATCGAACACAGACGAGATAATGGGCATCCAGAGCACCCTATACCTTAATCCTCAAGGATGGGCCTCGTCGAAGATTATGTGCAAGGCACTATCCATCATAAAGCGAGAATCGACGCATTCCGAAGCATTAAAAAATGCCTTCTTTGGGCCAAATGCCTACTGGATCGTAATAAGAAGAAAAAACAAAATACAACAAGCAATCAGCCTCGCGATGGCGAAAAAATCCGGGCTTTATCATTATTATGGCGATCCCAATGATGCCCCAGACAATACCATCACCCCCAATCAAGCGGAAATCGAGGAAGCGCTCAAATCAATTTTACTCTCAGACATCTATCTCGAATCATTCGCAAGCACCTTACCACCGGATCGTCACATAGAGATAAGCTATGAAAATTTCCTCGAGACGAAGATTGAACATCTCAACAAGATCAATGCACTATGCAACTTCCCCACTGATGAAGAAGCAACCAAAGAAATCAACCTCGCAAAAATAAAACAAACCGCACAAAGCGAGAAAAAGGCAGCCCGATCCAAATTCATTGACTGGTTTTTGGAAAATTACCACTGAGCGAAAAATCACACCAACATCAACTCAAGCCCATACCATGCATTCCGCAAAAACCTGACGAGTTCACGTCGTTTTATATTCAAAATGAGGTACCGAAACCAGCTTTTTTCATGGCCGCCCTCACAACCAACTAACGAGACAACGCAGTGGCGCGGGCAGATACAGCGCGGCACCCTACCCGCCTCCCAAACGCGCAAGCATTTATGCTTATTTTTTATATGGTGAATATATGCCAGCACGCCCGCAAGATGACCAAGCCGATCGGCATATGCTCGCCCCCTCACACCCGTCGTCGCAGGTGCAACGCGCAGCCTGACGGTTTGCGTTGCGATCGCCAAGTTGCACCTCTAGGTCGCCGTTCGCCCCGATAGCTTCCCTTATTTTGCGAGTCCGCTTCGCTATTTCTTCCATATACTGTCACCCGAAACATCCGAATCTTTTTGTCTCACTCGCGTAAACAACAGGATGTACACACGTTCTGGGACGTGCAAACAGTCCTTGGCCAACACTGAAAACAACGAGGAACATCCGGATGAGATCAGACACACAAACCAGCAGCCGAAGCAAGATCACGATCACTCGGGAGACATTCGCCCAACGCCAGGCAGACATGACGTCCAACTGGTATGAGGGGGTCAAGCAACGCGAGGGAGACGTCGATGCCTACATTGCAAAGCGGCACGACGCCTATCTTGGGCGATGGAAAGAGGCTACCCGGTTTATTCGCGACGGATCGAAGGTACTGGATGTCGGCGGCGGCAACCTCTTTCCGAAGTTGCTCGACTATTTGACGGATCGCAAATTTGATTACTGGTATCTCGACGTGGACCAACGAGCAGTGGATGGTTCGCGCGCAAGTGCGGCAGCTTACGGAATTCCTGGCGATCATTTCGCGTTTGGTTACAATGATCAGTTCTCTTTCCCGGATTCGACCTTCGATGCGGTTTTCTCGTCGCACTGTATCGAACACAGCTTCGATCTGTTCAGCACATTCCGCGAACTGAACCGCATCATTAGAACCGGCGGCAACCTGTTGATGGCAGTGCCCTTTGGTTGGGAAAAAAATCCGGAGCATCCGTACTTTTTTGGGCCAAATCATTGGGTGGCACTAGTCGAAGATGCCGGATTCGAGATACGAGTAGCGCAGGTCGGAAGCGAATACCCCGAGGTCGGCCACGATTTCTTCATCGCTGCTCGCAAGATTGGCGAACCGCGTCTGGACTGGCGCATCAAGCCTGATGATTACCGAAAGGATTCGTACACCTTTGCCAACCACGATGACGTAGCTGTACGCTATATCGGAAATCATTCCCTGACGACCAACAAGGACGGCTCGCACATGCGTGGTAGCAACTGGGCTATCCGCGTAAATTTCCCGAACGCCGTCGAGGTGCTACCCGTCTTTCACAATCATAGCTGGTCGGGCATCGTGCAGATCACTGGAGGCGCCCAGATCTCACACCACGACCTCTTTTCGTGGTTCCCCACCGTGCAGCCGGCGCGCCACCTCATTACCGCGCCCAAGCATAAAGATCGTGAACTGATAATTCAGCCTTGTGGCAAGAATCCGGCCAGCCGCGAGATGGAAGCCGTGGTTTACGGGTTCATGTATCGTTAATCTTGCTATCCCAGCAAATCAACGCAGAACGCGGAACAAAGCAATCGTCGTCGAGGCAACGCGCCAGCGCCAGTAAGATGAACGCCCCCGGGGCGCTCGGCGTGCCGGCATGGGTAGCTCTTGGCACAACAACCGCTTAGCACTGTGCGGGCCATTCAGCCTCCGCGATATAACGCTTAGACGTTCGACTCCGAGTGCACTGTCGGTAATTCGCCCCGCTTGCTGGTAATTGGCAGCACCATCCTTGATAACAATCATTCGTTTCGAGTCGGAATTCTGGTCCCAAGAATTCCATGCAAACGTTCCGGATAACCTGGAATATCATCGCCCTCATGCCAACGGTGAAGAAATTTCCGTCATGATATGAATTTATTTACATATTCCGACTAGGAGAACGCATGATCGATCTCGCCACCGCCCAGCAATTCCTGATGACCCGCGGCCTCGACTTCGGCCTGAACCTCCTCGCCGCGATCGTCCTGTGGTTCGTCGGCCGCTGGGCGATCCGCATCGGTACCCGCCTGCTCGGCAAGGTCGTACGCCGCAGCGGCAAGGTCGACCCGACGCTCACCGACTACCTGACTTCCGTCGTCGGCGTGCTGCTGACGATCCTGCTGATCCTCGCGATCCTGCAGATCTTCGGCGTACAGACCACCTCGTTCGCCGCGCTGCTCGCCGGCCTCGGCCTCGCGATCGGCACGGCCTGGGGCGGCCTGCTCGCGCATTTCGCCGCCGGCGTGTTCATGCAGGTGCTGCGCCCGTTCAAGATCGGCGACGTGATCAGCGCGGGCGGCGTCACGGGCACGGTGAAGGAGCTCGGCCTGTTCGGCACGACGATCATCACCGCCGACAACATCGTGACGATCGTCGGCAACAACAAGATCTTCTCGGACAACATCGCGAACTACAGCGCGACGCCGCACCGCCGCGTCGACCTGACCGCGAAGATCGCGAACAGCGTCGACGCGGCCGATGCGATCAACCGCCTGAAGACGCAGATCCAGTTGGTTCCGAACGTGCTGAAAGTGCCGGCACCGGACGTCGGCGTGCTGCAGTTCACGCCGGAAGGCCCGCTGCTGTTCGTTCGCCCGTCGACTCAGCCGGAGAACTACTGGCAGGTGTACTGCGACACCAACCGCGTGATCCTCGAGACGTTCCGCGACGCCGGCTATCCGACGCCCGAAACGCCGATCTCGCATCGCAACACGTAAATGCAAGCAGCGGTCGACCCGCATGGACGAAAAAAAGCGTGGCACTCGTGATCTGCTCTAGAAATCCTGGACACAAATGAGTGTTAGTGTTTCGGAGGCAATTTTCCCAATAGGAACGGGAGGTT
>NZ_LPMU01000050.1:0-88728 GCF_001534535.1 Burkholderia sp. MSMB1459WGS | reverse complement strand
GCGCTGGCGGTGCACAAGCAGATGGGCTGGGACACGTCGAAGGTGAACGTGAACGGCGGGGCGATCGCGATCGGTCACCCGATCGGCGCGTCGGGCTGCCGGATCCTGGTGACGCTGCTGCACGAGATGGTCAAGCGCGATGCGAAGCGTGGGCTGGCGTCGCTGTGCATCGGCGGCGGGATGGGCGTTGCGCTCGCGGTCGAGCGTCCGTGATCGGCCAACCGTGATCGGCGGTTCGTAACCGGCCGTTCGCCACAGGCGAACCGGATCCGTGCGCCGGCCGATTGCAGCTTCGGTCGGCGTCACGTGAAGTCAGAGGGGGCCTTCGGCAGCTCTCGAAACCAAAAATGGAGTGAGATTTATGTCTCAGCGAATTGCGTACGTAACGGGCGGGATGGGCGGCATCGGCACCAGCATCTGCCAGCGCCTGTCGAAAGACGGCTTCAAGGTGGTCGCAGGGTGTGGCCCGAACTCGCCGCGCCGGGTGAAATGGCTCGAGGACCAGAAGGCGCTCGGGTACGACTTCATCGCGTCGGAAGGCAACGTCGGCGACTGGGACTCGACCAAGGAAGCGTTCGACAAGGTCAAGGCGGAAGTCGGCGAGATCGACGTGCTGGTCAACAACGCGGGCATCACGCGCGACGTCGTGTTCCGCAAGATGACGCATGAAGACTGGACCGCCGTGATCGACACCAACCTGACGAGCCTGTTCAACGTGACGAAGCAGGTGATCGACGGAATGGTCGAACGTGGCTGGGGCCGCATCATCAACATTTCGTCGGTGAACGGCCAGAAGGGGCAGTTCGGCCAGACCAACTATTCGACCGCGAAGGCCGGCATTCACGGCTTCACGATGGCGCTCGCGCAGGAAGTCGCGACGAAGGGCGTGACGGTCAATACCGTGTCGCCCGGCTACATCGGCACGGACATGGTGAAGGCGATCCGTCCGGACGTGCTCGAGAAGATCGTCGCGACGATTCCGGTGCGGCGTCTCGGCGCGCCGGAGGAAATCGGCTCGATCGTCGCGTGGCTCGCATCGAACGATTCGGGCTTCGCGACGGGCGCCGACTTCTCGCTGAACGGCGGCCTGCACATGGGCTGAGCGCCCGGGCTGCGCGGGCCGGATGCCGCGCAGCCGGGCGTTTTCCGAAGGCCCCCGCCTCCCGGACCCGGGAGGCGGGGATTCGTCACTTGCGCTACGCTGCACTCAAAGGCGTTACATGACTACTACAAAGAAGACGGCCGAACGGCTCATCAAGAAGTACCCGAACCGCCGGCTCTACGATACCGAGACAAGCACGTACATTACGCTCACCGACGTGAAGCAGCTCGTGCTCGAGCAGGAGGATTTCAAGGTCGTCGACGCGAAATCCAACGAAGACCTGACGCGCAGCATCCTCCTGCAGATCATCCTCGAGGAGGAGAGCGGTGGCGTGCCGATGTTCTCGTCGTCGATGCTGTCGCAGATCATCCGTTTCTACGGTCATGCGATGCAGGGCATGATGGGCACGTACCTGGAAAAGAACATCCAGGCATTCATCGACATCCAGAACAAGCTCGCGGATCAATCGAAGAACCTCTACGAAGGCAACGCGATGAATCCGGAAGTCTGGTCGCAGTTCATGAACATGCAGGCGCCGATGATGCAAGGGATGATGACGAGCTACATCGAGCAGTCGAAGAACATGTTCGTGCAGATGCAGGAGCAGATGCAGAACCAGGCGAAGTCGATGTTCAGCACGTTCCCGTTCAAGCAGCCCGGCGCATCGGAGCCCGAAAAGAAGTAACGGAATCGCGGCAGGCCGGCCGGGGCGGCGCGAGCCGTCGGGGCGTCGGCGCCGCGAAGCGGGCGGCCGGTCGCTATCGTGCATTCGGCCAGGACGAAGCGTGGCTGCCGCTTGCCGGAAAAGATGGCCGACGGTCGTCCGGGATCGTCGGCACCGAATGCCCGTGCCGGGCAGGCACGGACATCGTCGTCGTCCAGTCGCTCGAGATCCCGTCCATACGAATGAAAGCCAGGTCGCACCGCGCGTGACGGTGCGCGTTCGTGCCCGCGCGGACGCTTGCCTGGCGTACCATAAGCGGCGCTGCACGGCGATGCGCGAAATGCGCTGGCGGTTCCCGCGCATGGCGAGAGGTCCGATGCCGCATCGATGCGGGCGGCCGAGAAAAACAAACCGACTGAGAGAGAGCATGCGAGGGATTCGAACGGCATCGACTGGCAGGCTGGCCGGTCTTGCTGCGATGTTCATGATGGGTGTCGGCCTGGCCGTGCCGGGCTTTGCGATGGATTGCTCGAAAGCCGTCCAGCCGATCGAGAAGCGCATTTGCGCGAGCCCGGCGCTGCGCGCGGCCGATGCGCGGATGAATGCGGCCTATGCGGGCGTGCTACAGGCCGCGCCGGACGCCGCCGTCCGCGACATGCTGGTGCGCAGCCAGCGCCGCTGGCTCGCCGCGCGCAACAAACGACTCGATACCGATTACGACGGCCATCGGCTGGCCGTCGACGAAGTGCGCAAGGCCTTCGATCGGCGCACCGCCGTGTTGGCCGACCGATCGGATGAAGGGCTGATCGCGCGCGCACTGGCCGAGCGGCAGTGGCTCGCGAAATACAGCGGCGGCCCGCTGGCCGGCTTCGATGCCAACTGCGATTTCATTCCCGACGATGCGAGCGGCGCGCATGTTTCTTATGCGTGTTTCGGCGCGATTCATGTGCAACATCATGCGCGGGTGTGCAGCCAAAGCGAGGACTGGGCGACCGGCGCGGTCTATCAGTACCGCCTGGTGAGCGCGGCCGACGGCGGGAAGGTGCATCCGGTGGCGTTCTGCGAAGCGCAAGGCACGCATGCATGCGACAGCGGCAGCGCGCAGGCGGGATGGGTGCGCGCTGCGGCGTCCGGTGGCGAGAACCGTACGCCGGCGCCGGTGGCGGGCCTGCCGCAGCTCGACGCCGAATTGTGGCCGCTCGGAGAGGGCGGCGATGCCGCGTGGTTCGATCGGTGTCTGAAGGCGCCGGTGTTTCCGGATGTGGATGCGCACTGACGCGCGGCGTTTCGAGTTGGGGTACGACCTGCTATCCGAATCGACGGGCTGGGTGCTGCGGCGCCGGGGACTGGCGCCGCAGGGTCATCGGTGCGGGTGACCGCGACGCGTTCCGTCGTTGCTCAGTGTGCCGAACCGAAATCCTGATCGTCGTCCGACGGAGGAAGGTCGAGCACGAGCTTGACGGCACTGTAGTTCGCTTTAAGTGAAAACACGCGACCGATCACGAGAAATGTCTGGCGCGAGTTATCGAGTTCGACGAAATCGCCAGGTTGCGGCACGTGTGCGCCTTGATCGTAGGAAAAGCTGGTGCTGGTCTGCTCGCCGATGGCTTCTGCGGCGTGCTCGGTGAATTCGATTGTGATGTGGGTGGTCATGCGAGGCCCGTTGGGTCGATTGGAGAGAGCGGATGCCGCATTTTCGCATAGCGGCTGCGCTAATTCGGGGCGATTCTTGTAGGACTGCGCGCGCGCCCCTATCCGACGTGCCGCCGATGGTAAGCAGACGACCGGTCGGCCCGGAGTGAAAGGGACGCATCAAGCGCCCCGTCTTTGTCGGCTGTCCATCGCGCCGCATGCTCGAACTCCCGATCGACGTTGCCCGCCGGTCGCTCATTTTGGCTCGCCTCCCCTAAATCGCTGTAAACTCACGCTTTTGCTGCCACGCCCCCACATTCCAGATGTCCCAATCCCCCAAAGTAGGGTTCGTATCCCTCGGGTGCCCGAAAGCGCTCGTCGATTCCGAACAAATCATCACGCAACTGCGCGCCGAAGGTTATGAAATCTCCGGCACCTACGACGGCGCCGACCTCGTCGTCGTGAACACCTGCGGCTTCATCGACGAAGCGGTGCAGGAAAGCCTCGACGCGATCGGCGAAGCGCTGACCGAGAACGGCAAGGTGATCGTCACCGGCTGCCTCGGCGCGAAGTCGAGTGCCAGCGGCTCGAACCTGATCGAGGAAGTCCACCCGAAGGTGCTCGCCGTCACCGGCCCGCACGCGGTGGGCGAAGTGATGCAGGCCGTGCATTCGCATCTGCCGAAGCCGCACGACCCGTTCGTCGACCTCGTGCCCGCGGCCGGCATCAAGCTCACGCCGCGTCACTACGCATACCTGAAGATCTCCGAAGGCTGCAACCACCGTTGCACGTTCTGCATCATCCCGTCGATGCGCGGCGACCTCGTGTCGCGCCCGGTCGCCGAAGTGATGCTGGAAGCCGAGAACCTGTTCAAGTCGGGCGTGAAGGAACTGCTCGTGATCTCGCAGGACACGAGCGCTTACGGCGTCGACGTGAAGTACCGCACGGGCTTCTGGAACGGCAAGCCGATCAAGACGCGCATGACCGACCTGGTCGCCGCGCTCGGCGAACTCGCCGCGCAGTACGACGCGTGGGTGCGGCTGCACTACGTGTATCCGTATCCGAGCGTCGACGAAGTGATTCCGCTGATGGCCGAAGGTCCGTTCAAGGGCCACGTGCTGCCGTATCTCGACGTGCCGTTCCAGCACGCGCACCCGGAAGTGCTGAAGCGCATGAAGCGTCCGGCGAACGCCGAGAAGGTGCTCGAGCGCGTGCAGAAGTGGCGCGAGATCTGCCCGGACCTGACGATCCGCAGCACGTTCATCGCGGGCTTCCCCGGCGAGACAGAAGCGCAGTTCGAGACGCTGCTCGAGTTCGTCCGCGAAGCGGAACTCGATCGCGTCGGCTGTTTCGCGTATTCGCCGGTCGAAGGCGCGACCGCGAACGACCTGGACGGCGCGTTGCCGGACGAGGTCCGCGAGGAACGTCGCGCGCGCTTCATGGAAGTGGCCGAGGAAGTATCGGCGAACCGCATGCAGCGCAAGATCGGCAAGACGCTCAAGGTGCTGATCGACGAAGTCGGCGAAGAAGGCGGCATCGGCCGTACGGCAGCCGATGCGCCGGAGATCGACGGTGTCGTCTATGTCGAGCCGGCGGCGAAGGCATCGAAGCGCTACAAGGTCGGCGATTTCGTGTCCGTGAAGATCACGGGCGCCGACGGCCACGATCTGTGGGGCGAGGTGTAAGCGATGGCCGCTGCATTTCCGGAGATCCTCGCGCTCGGCGAGGCGATGATCGAATTCAACCAGTCGCAGCCGGGGCGCCCTGAATTCCTGCAGGGCTTCGGCGGCGACACGTCGAACTTCTGCATCGCGGCGGCGCGCCAGGGCGCGTCGACCGGCTTCGTGTCGGCGATCGGCGACGATCCGTTCGGCCGCCTGCTGGCCGACATGTGGGCGGCGGAGCAGGTCGACACGACGTACGTACGCATCGACCGCACGGCGCCGACCGGCGTGTATTTCGTCACGCACGGCCTCGATGGCCACCAGTTCGACTATTTGCGTGCGGGCTCGGCTGCGAGCCGCTATGCGGTGGGCGACCTGCCGCTCGACGCGCTCGCGGCCGCGAAGGCCGTGCACTTGTCGGGCATCAGTCTTGCGATCGGCACGGCCCCGTGCGACGCGGCATTCGCGGCGATCGACCACGCGCGTCGCCACGGCGCGAAGGTCAGCTTCGACACGAACCTGCGCCTGAAGCTGTGGCCGCTGCCGCGTGCCCGCGCGGTGATGCGCGAGGCGCTGCGCCAGACGGACATCTGTCTGCCGAGCTGGGACGACGTCACGGCGCTCACGGGCGCGAACGATCGCGACGCGATCGTCGACGCGATGCTCGAGCACGGGCCGCAGGTCGTCGCGCTGAAGCTCGGCAAGGAAGGCGCGTATGTCGCGACGCCGCATGAGCGGCGCGTCGTGCCGGGCTTCGCGGTCGATGCCGTCGACGCGACCGGCGCCGGTGACTGTTTCGGCGGCGCGTTCGTCGCGCGGATCGTCGCCGGCGACGATCCGTTCGCGGCCGCGCGTTATGCGAACGCGGCGGCGGCGCTGTCGACGACCGGTTACGGCGCGGTCGCGCCGATTCCGCACCGCGCTGCGGTGGAAAGCCTGATGCAGGGCTGACGCGAAACGCGTACGCCGACGACGCAGTCGCAGCGCAGGCTTGCGCGGCGACGCAAGAGCCGGGTTGCGACCTGGCACGGTCCGCGATGGTCGGGCGAATCTGAAGCAAGGAGCAACACAAGGTGGGTCGATATTCGGAATGGCAACGGGCGCTCGTCGTCGCGGGTGCGCTGTTAGCGGGCATCGCGATGCCGGCGGCGGTCGAAGCGCAGGGGGTTGCACCCGGCGTGCAGCAGGATGAACCGGCGCCGGCGCGGCCGCTGAAGCCGAATCCCGAGTTCGCCCGCCTGCCGCGCTACGAAGGCACGCTCGGCGACCGGCCGATCGTCGTGCATCTCGGCCCCAAGACGGACGAGGAAGGCGTGCACGGCGAATACCAGTTCGCCGACACGGGCGAGGTCGTGCTGCTCGCGGGCGACCGCGACGGCGATACGCTCGAGATCGAGGAGTCGAACGACGGCACGAACATCACCGGCGTGTGGATCGGCCGTTTCGACGCGACGGGCGACCTGAAGGCCGACCGGATGAATTCGGACGAATCGGATCCGCAACCGGTCGTGCTGCGTCTGGCGCCGGGCAAGCGCGCGGCGCTGCAGGTGCGCGACGGCCGCGTGCACGAAATCGAGACGGTGGGCGGCATCGTCAATCTGCGCACCGACGACTGAGCGCACGCTGGCTTGGTGTGCGCGGCGCGCACTGTACCGGGCCAAGCGCGCCGATTTTGGCTACTCTAGCGACATATTCCGCAACCGAACGGCCTCGTGCCCGGCCTCCAGTCATGACCGCATCCACTCCCAAGCGCGCGCTGCAAACCCGCATCGTTCAACCCGACGACGTCATTCCGGAAGGCTTTCGTTCGTTCGTGCCGCCGGTCGCGCGCGCGTCGACGGTCGTGTTCCCCGATCTCGCGACGATGCGCGCGCTGGTCTGGCACGACGACAACCAGTGGCGCTACGGGCTGCACGCGACGCCGACGTCGCTCGCGCTCGCGCAGCGGCTCGCCGAGATCGAGGGCGGCACGCACGCGCTGCTGCAGCCGTCGGGCCTCGCGGCGATCATGAACGTCTATTTCGGGATCGTGAAAGCGGGCGACGATGTGCTGATTCCGCACAACGTGTACGGCCCGAACGCCGATTTCGGCAAGTGGCTGGCGAACGACTTCGGCATCACCGCACGTTTTTACGATCCGTTGATCGGCGCCGGCATCGCCGAGCTGATCCAGCCGAACACGCGGCTGATCTGGATCGAGGCGCCGGGCTCGGTGACGATGGAAGTGCCCGACGTGCAGGCGATCACGGCGGCCGCGAAGGCGCGCGGCATCGTCACCGCGATCGACAACACCTTTTCCGCGGGCCTTGCGTTCAAGCCGTTCGAGCACGGCGTCGACATTTCGGTGCAGGCGCTGACCAAGTACCAGTCGGGCGGCAGCGACGTGCTGATGGGCGCGACGATCACCGCGAACGCGGAACTGCACGCAAAGCTGAAGCTCGCGCGGATGCGCTGCGGGATCGGCGTGTCGGTCGACGATTGCTCGCTCGTGCTGCGCAGCCTGCCGAGCATGCAGGTGCGCTTCGACGCGCACGGCAAGAGCGCGCTCGCACTCGCGCAATGGCTGAAGGCGCGGCCGGAGATTGCGGCGGTGCTGCATCCGCAGATCGCCGACTGCCCGGGGCACGCGTCGTTCATGCGCGATTTCACCGGCGCGGGCGGGCTGTTCTCGGTGGTGTTCGACGCACGCTACAGCGCGGAGCAGGTCGACCGTTTCGTCGAGTCGCTCGAGCTGTTCGCGATCGGCTGGAGCTGGGGCGGCGCGTGCAGCCTCGCGATGCCTTACGACGTTGCGTCGATGCGTCCGGACTGGCCGCATCGCGGCACGCTGGTGCGTTTCTACGTCGGTCTGGAAGACGAAGCCGATTTGCGTGCGGACATCGAGCGCGCGATGCAGGCCGCACTCGGCTGATTGCCGGCCGGCAACGTCCGGCGCAAAAACGAAACGCCGGCGCGGTGTCTTGTCGCGCCGGCGTTTTTCATTGACGGTGCGGCCGGATCAGAACAGTCGCAGCAGCCCGTCGAGGCCGACATGGTCGAACGCGACCGTCGCCGCATCGCGCACGACGGGCTTCGCGTGGAACGCGACCGACAACCCGGCTTCGGCCATCATCTTCAGATCGTTCGAGCCGTCGCCCATCGCGATCGCGCGGCGCGGCTCGAGGCCGAGCGACGCGCACGTCTCGCGCAGCAGGCGCGCCTTCACGTCGGCGTTGACGATCTCGCCGAGCACCTTGCCGGTGAGCTTGCCGTCGACGATCTCAAGCGTGTTCGCATGCGCGTAGTCGATGCCGAGGCGCGCCTTCAGCCGCTCGGTGAAGAACGTGAAGCCGCCCGACACGAGCAGCGTCTTCATGCCGGCGGCCTTCACGCCGGCCAGCATCGTCTCGGCGCCCGGCGACAGTTGCAGCCGTTCTTCGTACACGCGCTCGAGCGCGTGCGCATCGAGCCCGGCCAGCAGCGCAACGCGGCGCGTGAGGCTTTCGTTGAAATCGCGGATCTCGCCGCGCATCGACGCTTCGGTGATCTCCGCGACCTGCGTTTTCAGCCCGCAGAAATCGGCGATCTCGTCGATGCATTCGATCGTGATCAGCGTCGAATCCATGTCCATCACCGCGAGCCCGAAATCGCCGAGCGTGAGGCCGGCCTCGACGAACCCGAAGTCGAGCGCATGCGTGCCGCAGTACGCGTCGATGTCGAGGCGCTGCGCCGGGCTCGCGTTTTCGACGCGCAACGCGTGATCGTCGGTCTGCACGATGCGGGTGCCGCGCGACAGCGCGAGCAGCGGTTTGTGGTGGGCGTCCGACAGCGGCGCAAGACTCTGGATGACGAGATTGTGGGTCATGACGAGTGGTTGGAAGACGAATGAATGACGTGCGCGGCCCGCGGGCGGCCGCCTGCGAACGCGGCCCCGTGCGGCTGCAGGCCGTTGCGTCGCGAACGCGCCATTGTAGCCGGTTGGCCGGGACGGGCGATCGCGGGAGGGACGAATCCTGAGGCCGGACTCGAACCGGCACGCCCGCAGCGCGAACCGAACGCCGCCGACTATCGTCCGCTCGCGCGATCCCAGTACGGCGGATCGCCGAAATGCTCGGCCAGGAATGCGATGAACGCGAGCGTTTTCAGCGGCACGTGTGCGCGGCTCGGATAGACGGCCCAGATCGCGACGTCTTCCGCGAACGGGTAATCGTCGAGCACGGTGACGAGCACGCCGTTCGCGAGCAGCGGGCCGACGTCCCAGGTCGACTTGATCGCGATCCCGAAGCCGTCGACGAGCGCTTCGCGGATCGCTTCGCCGTTGCTCGCGGCGAGCCGGCCGCCGACCCGCACCGTGAGCGGACCTTGCGGCGTCGCGAACGACCAGTCGCGCTGGTCGCCGAGGATCACGCATTCGTGCTGCGTCAGGTCGGTCGGGTGGCGCGGCGTGCCGCGTTCGGCGAGATAGGCGGGCGAGCAGCACAGCACGCGGCGGTTGGCGGCGAGCTTGCGGGCGACGAGCGTCGAATCTTTCAGCGCGCCGAGGCGGACCGCGACGTCGTAGCCGTCGTCGACCAGATCGACGATCTCGTCGGACAGCCGCAGATCGAGCGACACGGACGGATAGCGGCGCAGGAACGCCGGAATCACCGGCGCGACGTGCTGGCGGCCGAACGACGACGACATCGACACCTTCAGCCGCCCGTACGGCTCGCTGCGGCCGTGGCCGACCGACGCACGCGCGGCATCGGCGGCCGCGAGCAGCGCGTCGGCGCGCGCCATGAAGACTTCGCCGTCCTGCGTGAGGCTGATGCGGCGCGTGGTGCGGTGCAGCAGCCGCGCGCCGAGCTGGCGTTCGAGCTGCGCGATGCGTGCGCTCGCGACCGCGGCCGACACGCCGAATTCGCGCCCGGCCGCGCTGACGTTCGCGAGCAGTGCCGCGCGCACGAACAGCGCGACGTCGAGCAGGTCGAGCGGCTTGTCGGGCGCCGAAATGGGAGCAGACGTCATTATTCTGGAATTCCTGAAAATGTTTCAGGAAATATAGCGGTTTTCTCGAATGATCGGGTTGCCTACGATGGCACGCATGGAGGTTGCGCCGCAGCCTGCCGGATTCCCTGAAAGGAGTATCGAGATGAAAGCCGTTGGATTGACCCGTTATCTGCCGATCGACGACCCGCAAGCGTTGCTCGACGTCGAACTGCCGCAGCCCGTGCCGGGCCCGCGCGATCTGCTCGTGAAGGTCGAGGCGATTTCCGTGAACCCGGTCGACACCAAGGTGCGTGCGCCGAAGCCGCAGATCGAGGAGACGCCGCGCGTGCTCGGCTGGGATGCGGCCGGCACGGTCGTCGCGGTCGGCGCCGACGTCACGCTGTTCCGGCCCGGCGATGAAGTGTTCTACGCGGGCAGCATCACGCGGCCCGGCGCGAACAGCGAATTTCACGCGGTCGACGAACGGATCGCCGCGCTGAAGCCGCGCACGCTCGACTTCGCGGCGGCGGCCGCGCTGCCGCTCACCGCGCTGACCGCGTGGGAAGCGCTGTTCGACCGGTTGCGCGTGTCGCCGCAGGGCGCGGACGCGGGCAAGTCGGTGCTGATCATCGGCGGCGCGGGCGGTGTGGGCTCGATTGCGATCCAGCTCGCGAAGACGCTCGGCAAGCTGCACGTGATCGCGACCGCTTCGCGGCCGGCGTCGGCCGAATGGGTGCGCGCGCTGGGCGCGGACGCGGTGGTCGACCATTTCGGCGATCTGCCGGCGCAATTGCGCGAGGTCGGCCATCCGAGCGTCGACTACGTGCTGATCTTCAACGACACCGACCATCATTTCCCGG
This sequence comes from Burkholderia sp. MSMB1459WGS, assembly GCF_001534535.1. Lineage (NCBI taxonomy): Bacteria > Pseudomonadati > Pseudomonadota > Betaproteobacteria > Burkholderiales > Burkholderiaceae > Burkholderia > Burkholderia sp. MSMB1459WGS. The sequence continues at coordinate 77,859 of NZ_LPMU01000050.1, read as the reverse complement.
CCGCCGCGGAAGTCATCCGGCCGCAGGGCGGCATTTGCACGATCGTCGAGAACGCGAAGCCGGTGCCGGTCGAATTGCTGAAGGCGAAGAGCGCCGCGTTTCACTGGGAATTCATGTTCACGCGTGCGATGTTCGAGACGCCGGACATGATCGAGCAGCACAAGATCCTGAGCGAGGTGGCGCGGCTCGTCGACGGCGGCACGCTGCGCACGACGCTCGGCGAACAGCTCGGCACGATCAATGCCGAGAACGTGCGGCGCGCGCACCGGATGCTCGAGGGCGGGCGCGCGATCGGCAAGCTCGTATTGAGCGGGTTCTGAGCCGGCGGTACGCGTAAGGTTGCGGCGCCGCGAACGCAAGCGGGGTAACACCCGATGCGTTTGCGGCGCATTGCATCCCGCTTGGCGGTAGACTGGCAGCGCATCATGCATCGAAAACCGCGCGGCACGCGCGTGCCGCCGCATTACAAGGAGGTCAGCATGAGCCAACGCAGCTTGTCGTTTGCCGCATCGTGGTCGGTCGTGTTCGCGGCGGCGTGCGTCAGCGCGAGCGTATTCGCGGCGCCGCCGGTCAAGGGCAGCCTGAAGGGCGGCGGTACGGGACAGCTCGAATACACCGTCAAGGTCGACTCGAAGACCTTCGGCAATACGCAGGAGACCCGCAAGATCCGCTCGGGCGAGACGGACGATTTCAACTGGAAGTCGGTGCCGCCGAGCGGTGCCGTTGCGATGCCGGACGGCTGCCCGAACGCCGACAACCTGCCGCGCGACGCGAACGGCGCGATGGTGCGGCAGACCCAGGTGCGGCTCGCGCCGTCGGTCGACGCAAAGGGTGTCGCCAACGTGCAGTTGAGCTTCCAGGCGGCCGCGCCGAAGGGCACGCGCAGCGTGACGGCCGGCGGCAAGTCGCTGCAGTGCCCGGACGTCGCGTCGGTGAGCCAGGTGAAGTGGGTGTCGATTCCGACCAATGGCGGGTCGAAGTCCGTGACGATGAGCGACGGCACCAAGGTGACGGTGTCGATCAAGCATTGAGCGGCGCGCGCGGGCCGGCGTTTCGTCCGGTGCGCGCGCAACCGGTTCGACGGGCGGAACGAGCAGGGCGGCACGCGAGCAGCTCCGCCGTGCCGCCGTTGCAATGCATCCGCTGCCGGCTCCGAGGCGCGGCGCCGCGACCGTGCAACGGCGACGCGTGGCGTCATGCGGATGTCATGTCATGCTCGCGCGCATCCTGTCCGTCCGGTCATGACATCCCGGTGAAAACTTCGCATGCGCGCGCTGCCGCCGCGCGTCAGTGCGTGCGCTCTTCGAGCCGCGACGCGAGAAAGCGGTGATCGGCCGAGAACAGCCGGCGATAGGTCATCAGCACCGCGCCGACGGTGCCGAGCGCGGACGCCGCGGCGATCAGGAACATGATCACGATCTGGTAGCGCACGGCCTGCAGCGGCGACTGGCCGGCCAGCACCTGGCCCGTCATCATGCCCGGCAGGCTCACGACGCCGACCACCGCCATCTGGTTCAGCGTCGGCAGCATGCCCGCGCGCACGGCCTGGCGGGCGGCGTCCTGCGCCGCTTCCCAGCGCGTCGCGCCCAGCGCGAGCGCGGTTTCGACACGATCGCGGCGCGCGGTGAGTTCCTCCATCATCCGCTCGACGCCGAGCGAGACGCCCGTCAGCGTATTGCCGAGAATCATCCCGAGGATCGGGATCGCGTATTGCGGCGCGAACCACGGATGGATGCGGATCACGACGAACAGGCCGACCGCCGCGACGAACCAGCTGCTGAACCAGATCGACGCGATGCTGTCGATGCGTTGGCCGCGGTACGTGCGCTTGCCGCGCCCCGCGCCGGCGAAACCGGCGATCAGCGTCATCAGCGCGGTGAGCGGCAGCACGACGTACCAGTGCGGATGGCCGAACACCCAGCCGAGCACGTAGCCGATCGCGAGCAACTGCACGACGGTGCGCACCGCCGCGAGCGCGAGCTTGCGGCCGAGGCCGAGCGACAGCGCCGCCGAGATCGCGCCGTTGACGGCGACGAGCGCGGCGGCGATGCCGACGTCCACCAGACTCAGGTCCTGAAGGGCGGGGCTCATCGCGCGATCTCCGTCGGGTTGGCCGCGTGCAATACGCCGGCCTGCATCACGAGCCGTGTCGTGCCGATCCGCGCGGCTTGGGCCGGATCGTGCGAGATCCACATGTATGCGCGTGCGTCGGGCGCCGCGTCGAACCACGCGCCGACGAGCGCTTCGATCGCGCGTGCCGATTCGGGATCGAGCGCGGAGGTCGGCTCGTCGAGCAGCAGCACGTCGGGATCGAGCTGCAGCACGCGCAACAGCGCGGCGATCTGCGCCTCGCCGCCGGACAGGTCGCTCGCGCGCTTGTCGAGAAAGCCGGCGCCGCGGCCGGCCTGCGCGGCGAGCGCTTCGGCGCGCGCGCGATCGAACGCGACGTCGCGATAGATCGCGAGCGAGTACGGGTAGCGCAACTGCGACTCGACGGTGCCGTCCATTTGCGCGGGGCGCTGGCGGACATAGGCGACGCTGCGCCGGTAGCGCGGAATCGCGCTGCGCCGGATCCGGCGGCCACGCCACAGGAGGTGGCCGCCGTCGAGCGGATCGAGTAGCGCGAGGGCGCGCAGCAACACGCTCTTGCCCGATCCGGAGGGGCCGGTGACAGCAATTCGCGATCCCGCGGCGAGGCTGAGATCGGTGGGGGCGAGCAGCGTCTTGCCGCTGCTGGCGTCGCGCCGCGTGATGTGCTGCGCGTCGATGAGGCCGGTGGGGGAGGTCATGTCACAAATGAAAAAAAGCGTTAATGGCGCCGAAAGGCCACCATGTCGTGCGTCATAATACCGATCGAAAAGCCGCAGCTGTCGTGCGCCGTTCGTCCACGCAAGCGGCCCGGCATGGTGTGGCAACACTTCAGAACAACAACGGAACCGCCATGACGCTAACCCGAGCCATCGGCAAATCGGCTGCATGGGTCGTCGGTATCGTCGCGGTGCTCATCGCGGCGGCCGGCGTCTTTCTTTTCACGTTCGACTGGAACCGCGCGAAACCGTGGGTCAACGAACAGGTGAGTGCCGCACTCGGCCGCCCGTTCGCGATCAACGGCGACCTCAAGGTCGGCTGGCGTCGCCCCGATGGCGAAACCGGCTGGCGCGCATGGGTGCCCTGGCCGAGCTTCTCCGCCACGCAACTCGAGATCGGTAATCCCGACTGGGCGAAGGCGCCCAAGTTCGTCACGCTCGATGCCGCGCACTTCGATCTCGCGATCCTGCCGCTGCTTGCGCATGAAATCGTCATCCCGTCGATCGACGTCGTGAATCCCGCCGTCGATCTCGAGCGGCGCGCGGACGGCAGCAATACGTGGACCTTCCAGTTCAAGCAATCGTCGCAGCCTTCGCGGTGGAAGGTGCGGCTCGACAGCTTCGGATTCGCGAAGGGCACCGTCACGTATCGCGACGCGATCACGAAGGCCGATCTGACCGTCGCGATCGATACGCTCGGCCAGCCGATCCCGCTCGGCGACGTGCTGAAGGAACAGGAGCAGACGTCGCGTGCGGCGTCGGCGCAGCGCGTGGGCAAGCATGGCGCGGCGCAACTGGGCGCGAAGGCCGATGCGCAAGCCGCGTCGGGGGCGAGCGCGGCCGCGGCCTCGGGCGCGTCGGCCGCGCGTGTCGTTGCGTCGGCCGCTTCCGGTTCGTCGGGGTTGCCCGCTGCGTCCGCGCCTGCCACGCCTTCCGCTTCGGCGGCCGCTGCCGCGTCCGGCGCCAGCGGCGCGACGGCGCCCGCGAAGTCGTCCGGCCCGACCTATGCCTTCGGGCTGAAGGTCGACGGCCGTTACAAGAGCGTGCCGATCAGCGGCACCGGCAAGGTCGGCGGCGTGCTCGCGATCCAGGATGCGTCGCGGCCGTTCCCGCTGCAGGCCGACGTGAAGGCCGGCGATACGCGGCTCGCGATCGTCGGCACACTGACCGATCCGATGCATCTCGCGGCGCTCGACCTGCGGCTGTGGCTGCAGGGCACGTCGATGTCGCATCTTTATCAGCTCACCGGCATCACGCTGCCCGATACGCCGCCTTATGCGACCGAAGGGCGCTTGATCGGCAACTTCAAGCCGCATGCGAGCACCTTCCGCTACGAGAACTTCAACGGCCGCGTCGGCGGCAGCGACCTCGGCGGCACGCTCGTCTGGGCGCAGCGCGCGCCGCGGCCGAAGCTGTCGGGCGAACTCGTGTCGAACCTGCTGCAGTTCTCCGATCTCGCGCCGGTGATCGGTGCGGATACGGCCGCGAGCAAGGCGAAGCGCGGCGACACGACGCGCCAGCCGCCCGATCGCGTGCTGCCGGTGGAGACGTTCCGCACCGAACGCTGGAGCGCGATCGATGCGGACGTGAAGTTCACCGGCCGCAAGCTGATCAAGAGCCCGCAGTTGCCGATCACCAACCTGTACACGCACATCCTGATGCAGGACGGCGTGCTGTCGTTCGAGCCGCTGCAGTTCGGCGTCGCGGGCGGCACACTCGCGACGAACGCGCATCTCGACGGCAGTCGCACGCCGCTCAAGGGCCGCTTCAAGCTGGTCGCACGGCATCTGAAGCTCAAGCAGCTGTTCCCGACGCAGAAGGTGATGCAGACGGCGTTCGGCGAAATCAACGGCGACGCGTCGCTGTCGGCAACCGGCAATTCGCCGGCCGCGCTCGCGGCGACGTCGACCGGCGAAGTGAAGGCGCTGATCACCAACGGCCGCATCAGCCGCTTGCTGATGGAGGCGGCGGGGTTGAACGTCGCGAACGTCGTCTACGAGAAGCTGTTCGGCAACCGCGACGTCAACATCAATTGCGCGGCGATCGATTTCGTGGCGACCGACGGCATGCTCGACCCGAAGGTCTTCGCGCTCGATACCGACGATGCGCTGATCAACGTCGACGGCCCGATCAACCTGCGCGACGAATCGCTCGACCTGAAGGTCCATCCGCACACGAAGGGCTTCCGGATCTTCTCGCTGCGCTCGCCGTTGTATGCGAAGGGCACGTTCAAGAACCCGAAGGTCGGCGTCGATGCGGGCGCGCTCGCGCTGCGCGCCGGCGCGATGGTCGGGCTCGGGCTGATCAACCCGTTCGCGGCGCTGATCCCGCTGATCGCGCCGAGCAACAACCGCGACGTGCCGTGCTCGGAACTGTTCGGGCAGATGAAGGCGCAGGCGGCGCAGAAGGCGGCCAGCAAGGCCGGCAAGTGACGCGCGTCAGCGGCCCGCGCGCGCCCACAGCAACACGGCGTCGACCTCGCGGCCGTCGATCCGCACCGGCGCGACGGTGCCGAGCTGCAGACGATCGCCGTCGAGCATGACGGCCCGCTGCTGGACGTCGCCGATCCAGTTCGGGAACAGGCTGACGTCCATTGCGTGGGTCAGCGTGCCGTCGTCGGCGACCTGAAAGGGGCCGGAGTAGGCGATATAGCCGCGCGCGGCGGCCGCGCATTCGTCGTCGGTGCCGCCCTGAAGATCGCCGTTTGTGTAGCGCGGCCGGCCGGCGGCCATGAGCTGGGCCGACATGTAGCCGTCCGGCGTATAGAGGATCCAGCCGCGCACGTCGCGGCCGAGCGGATAAGCGGACGGGCTGCCGTCGCACGGGCGGATTTCGTAGGACACGAGGCGCCATGCGCCTACGAGTCGTTCGCGAAGCTGGCTGGCGAGCATGCGGGATTCCGGTGAGACGGCGGTGAGGCGCGTGCCGTCGTGTGGATGGGCCGCCGGGCGGCGAGGCGGAGGGCCTGGAAAGGGCCGCCGGGGCGGTGCGGTCGGCAGTTTCGCCGACACCTGCTAAAATACACGGTTTTCCGTCGATTTCTCTCTTAACGGGACCTGCCGTGCTTTCTACTGCCAACATCACGATGCAATTCGGGCCGAAGCCCTTGTTCGAGAATATCTCGGTCAAATTCGGCGAGGGCAACCGCTACGGTCTGATCGGCGCGAACGGCTGTGGCAAGTCGACCTTCATGAAGATCCTCGGCGGCGACCTCGAGCCGAGCGCCGGCAACGTCGCGCTGGAGCCGAACGTCCGCCTGGGCAAGCTGCGCCAGGACCAGTTCGCGTACGAAGACGTGCGCGTGCTCGACGTCGTGATGATGGGCCACACCGAGATGTGGGCCGCGATGACCGAGCGCGACGCGATCTACGCGAACCCGGAAGCGACCGACGACGACTACATGCACGCGGCCGAGCTCGAAGGCAAGTTCGCCGAATACGGCGGCTACGACGCCGAGGCGCGCGCGGGCGCGCTGCTGCTCGGCATCGGCATCGAGGAGAAGTTCCACAACGGCACGATGGCCGACGTCGCGCCGGGCTGGAAGCTGCGCGTGCTGCTCGCGCAGGCGCTGTTCTCGAAGCCGGACGTGCTGCTGCTCGACGAACCGACCAACAACCTCGACATCAACTCGATCCGTTGGCTCGAGCACACGCTCAACGAGTACAACTCGACGATGATCATCATCTCGCACGATCGTCACTTCCTGAACTCGGTGTGCACGCACATGGCCGACATGGACTACGGCACGCTGAAGGTCTGGCCGGGCAACTACGACGACTACATGCTCGCATCGGCGCAGGCGCGCGAGCGCCAGGCCGCGGCGAACGCACGTGCGAAGGAGCGCGTGGCCGAACTGCAGGATTTCGTGCGCCGCTTCTCGGCGAACAAGTCGAAGGCGCGCCAGGCCACCAGTCGCGCGAAGCAAATCGACAAGATCAAGATCGAGGAATTCAAGCCGTCGTCGCGGCAGAACCCGTTCATCCGCTTCGAGTTCGAGAAGAAGCTGCACAACGTCGCGGTGGTCGCCGAAGAGATCACGAAGAAGTACGAGCGCACGATCTTCCAGAACTTCAACCTGTCGGTGCAGCCGGGCGAGCGCATCGCGATCATCGGCGAGAACGGCGCGGGCAAGACGACGCTGCTGCGCTCGCTGCTCGGCGCGCTGCCGCTCGATCACGGCACGGTGAAGTGGTCCGAGAACGCGAACGTCGGCTACATGCCGCAGGACACGTACGAGGAATTTCCGGACGACATCACGCTGATGGACTGGATCGACCAGTACCGCAAGGACGGCGACGACGAAACGATGGTGCGCGGCACGCTGGGCCGTCTGCTGTTCTCGTCGGACGACATCAAGAAGTCGGTGAAGGTGCTGTCGGGCGGCGAGAAGGGCCGCATGATCTGGGGCAAGCTGATGCTCGGCCGCCACAACGTGCTGCTGATGGACGAGCCGACCAACCACATGGACATGGAATCGATCGAGTCGCTGCAGATCGCGCTCGAGCAGTTCGAAGGCACGCTGATTTTCGTGTCGCACGACCGCGAATTCGTGAGCGGGCTGGCGAACCGGATCATCGAAGTGCGTACGGACGGCACGCTGTTCGACTTCGGCGGGAATTACGAGGAGTTCCTGACGAGTCAGGGGCAGGAGTAAGTGTCCTGAGGTTTCGTCCGGCCGTGGGTCCAGGTCAGGAGTCACTGCACCCGGCGAACCGCCAGAAGCGCGACAGGCCCGCATCGACAGCAATGTCGATGCGGGCTTTTTCATATCCGCTGCGGCAAAACCTGCTACGCCGCGCATTCCCGTTTCCTCTGCTCAATCGACTTCAGGTAAATTACCCACCCAACACCGCCCATCATTCCCCATTTCGCCCCGGAGCCGCTCTCGATGCAGGACCATCCTCTCCCGCTCGACCTGTCCGGCCTTGCGCCCAGCCTCTACGCGCAGGGCACCGAGGAGGGCATCCTGTCGCGTCTGATGGAGCGGATTGCGCCGACCAACCGCTTCTGCGTCGATATCGGCGCGAGCGACGGCCTGCGCAACAGCAATACCGCGCGCTTGCTGCGCGAGCAGGATTGGTCCGGCGTACTCGTGGAAGGCAGCGCATACCGGTTCGGCAAGCTTGCCGCGCACTACGCGGGCGTGGAGCGCGTTCGTCTGCATCACGATCGCGTGCAGCCCGACACGGTTGACCCACTGCTCGCCGATGCGAACGTACCGACCGACTTCGATCTGCTGTCGATCGACATCGACGGCAACGATTACTGGGTGTGGCGCGGCCTGCAATCGTTCCGGCCGCGCATCGTCGTGATCGAATACAACCCGTACTACACGCCGCCCGAGCGCTGGGTCATGTGCTTCAATCCCGACCACGAATGGGACGGTTCGACCTATTACGGCGCGAGCCTCGAATCGCTCGTTCGTCTCGGCAGGCAGAAGGGCTATGAACTCGTCTGCTGCGACGACATGGGCAACAACGCGTTCTTCGTGCGGCACGACCTGTATCCGCTGCTCGGCATCGAGAACAACGATCCGTCGGTGTTGTTCCGGCCGGCGATGTACAAGCTGCGCTACGTCGGACACAACACGTTTCTTACCGGTCATCCGTATCGGCACGGGCCGGCCGAGCACATCTGAATGGATTCGCTCGCCGTCACCTTCGACGAGATTCGCGATGCCTATGGGCTCGGTCGCGGCGGGGAGCCGACGCAGGTCAGCGAACGGGTATGGCACCTGCCGACCAACGGCGGCGCGGGCGTGGCAGTCAAGCTTTATGCATGCGAACACCATGCGCGTGCGGTCAAGGAAGCCGCTGTCCTCGCGCATCTGCAAGCGCATGGCGATGCGCGTTTCCAGGTGCAGACGCTCGAGCGCACGACGTCCGGCGCATTGCTGTGGTCGGGGCAGCATTCGCACGCGATGCTGACGCGCTGGGAAGCCGGGCAATTCAAAACCTACGATACGTTCTCGCCGACCGAATGGGACGCACTCGGCGCGAGTCTAGCCGCGTTGCACCTGAGCCTCGAATCACTGCATCTGCCGTCGCGCGATACGATCCGCGCGCGGTTGACCTCGATCGATGCGGACGCGGTGCGCCGCAATCTGCTGGATGCACTCGATCGAGCGGATGCGAACGCCACCGCCGCCGCGAACCTGCGCCGCTATGTCGATCTCGCGCTGCGCATGCTCGATCGCTACTATCCGGGCAGCATCGATGCGTTTCCGGCCGACGATCCGCAGCACCCGATCCACAACGACTACAACCAGTTCAACTATCTGTTCACCGGCACGCTGCCGCCGCTGATCCTCGACTGGGAGGCGTCGATCGGCGCGCCTCGCGAATACGAGCTGGTGCGATGCCTGAATCATTTGCCGCTGGAAGCGCCGCACCTCGCGGAAGCGTTCGTGCGCGCCTACCGGCGCGTGCGGCCGCCGAACCTGGCACACATCGCATGGGCGGTCGATGCCGCTTGCCTACAGCACGCGCTCAAGCTGTGGATCGTGCAAGGCTGGCTCGACGATCCGTCGCGCTTCGCGTCGCACCTGAACGGTGCGGTGACGATGGCGTCGGCGATGGTGGACGCGCGTGGCCATCTGATCGATTTCTTTTCCCGTTGCGTGGAAGCAGGAAGCTGATGTGAGTGCGAATCCGAACAAGATCCCGAATCCGCCGCACGCCGGCGAGCGACAGCACGTGTTTCCACCGCCGCTGGATCGCGATTACCGCGTCGAGGACGGGCGCGTCCAGACGCGCTCGCTGGAAGCGCATATAGTCGATCACTGCAACCTGACCTGCGCGGAATGCTGTTCGCTGTCGCCGCTTTTGCCCGAATGGTATGCACGCCCCGAATCGATCGAGGCCGATCTGCGCAAGGCCGCGAAGGTGCTGCGCCCGCGGATGTTCAAGCTGGTCGGCGGCGAACCGTTGCTGCATCCGGGGCTCGTTGAACTCGTCGAACGCGTGCGCGGCACCGGCATCGCGCCCGTGATCTCGGTCACGACGAACGGCCTGAAGCTCGGCGAGATGCCCGACGCGTTCTGGCGAGCGGTGGATGCGCTGACGATCTCGCGCTATCCGAAGCCGGCGCTCTCCGCCGATCTGGTCGCGCACGTCGAGCACCAGGCCGCGCGCTTCGACGTGCGCCTGAACTGGAAGGTGCAGGATGTGTTCACGACGATGAACCGCGCCCAGCCCGGCACGGATCGCGACGAAGCTGGACGCCTTTATCGCGATTGCTGGATCCGCGAGCGCTGCCATATGATTCGCGACGGCATGTTCTACACGTGCACGCGTCCCGCGCATTTCCATACGCTGTACAAGGGCGAGAAGGATTTCCAGGCCGACGGCCTGCCGTTGCGCGACGATGCGGGCATGCTCGACGCGATGCTGGCCTATCTGCAACGCGAGACGCCGCTCGAAGCCTGCCTGCATTGTCAGGGCGGCAGCGCGCCGGTGGCGCCGCATCGCATCCTCAAACGCATTGAAGTGAACACCTTGAAGGCTCGTTATCCATGATCGTCGGCACGCGCGACCCGTTCGGTTTCGATCGTCTGCACTACCATCCGCGCAGCGGCGTGTCGGCGTCCGGCATCCGCGCCGTATTGCGGGCGTCGGGTCAACCGGCCGGCGCGCCGGATGCGGCCGCCATCGCGGGCTACCTGAGCGGCGAGCGCCTCGTCGGCCGCACCGTGCTGCGCGACGTGCGCGCGGTGCCGCCCGGTCATGCACTGATCCGGTCGCCGCAAGGGCTGACGGTGCAGCCGGCGCCCGAGCGGCCGCAGCATGCCGACCTCGACACCGTGCTGCGCGCGTCGCTGCAGCGCGCGCTCGACAGCGGCAAGCGCGTCGCACTGGCGCTGAGCGGCGGGCTCGATTCGGCGCTGCTGCTCGCATTGCTGCGCGAACTCGGCGCGTTGGGGCGCGTGACGGCCTACATCCTCGCGACCGACATGCCCGATTACTGCGAACGCGATGCGGCGCTCGAACTGGCCGCGCTGATGCAGGCGAACGTGAAGGTCGTACGCGCGAACGAGGCCGATTTCGTCGCGGCGCTGCCGAGAACGACCCATGCGGTCGAGGAGCCGATGTTCAACCTGCATCCGGTCGCGAAGCTGCTGCTGGCCGATGCGATGGCGGCGGATGGCGTCGAGGTGGCGATTACCGGCGACGGCGCGGATCAGGTATTGCGCCGCGACCTGTCGGCCAACTATCTGCCGCTGTGCCACGCGTTGTTCGACGCCGCGTCGGTCGACCTGCATCCGCCGTTCGTCGACCCCGCCGTCGTCGCGCATTTGACGAGCGTCGCGCCTGATCCGAACAAGCAGTGCCTGCGCGATCTCGGTGCGCGCCTGAACCTGCCGGACCGTCTCGTGCACGGCCCCAAGCGCGGACGGCTCGCGCCGGCAATGGATCTCGCGACGCTGCTCGATCGCGACCGCACGCACGCGTTGGCCGACACGCTCGGCTTGGCCGTGCCCGCTTTGCAGACGGATACCGAGCGCGTGTTGTGGACGACGCTGACACTGATTCTCGATCATCTCGATCGCCTTCATCCCGATGCTGCGCATCGCCCGACCTGAGCCGCTCATGAAACGCATCCTGTTCTGCGTGGTGCCCGAGAAGGGCCACGTCAATCCCTGCATCGGCCCGGCCCAGCATCTGCGCGCCGCCGGTTGCGACGTCGCGTTCTATGCGCCGGCCGACATCAGCGAACAACTCGACGGCGCCGGCGACTTCGCGTTCGTCGGGCCGCGCGAGACGCCCGAGCGCCACGACCTGTCGCGCGGCGCGAGTTTTGCCGCGAACATTCGCGACGCCGACTGGCTGCGGCACTGGATCCGCACACTGCTGATCGACCTCGCGCCCGCGCAGGTGGACGGCATCCGCGCGGTGCTGCGCGAATGGCAGCCCGACGTGGTCGTGATCGATCCGCTGCTCTATGCCGCGGCGATTGCCGCCGAACAGGAAGGGCTGCCGTGGGTCTCGATGTCCAATTCGCTGAATCCGGTGCTGCCGGACGATCTGGATTCGGAACTGCTGCGCACGGTGCGATGGCTGGAACCGGAACGCACGCGGCTGTTCGCGCGCTACGGCCTCGACGCGCGCTTTCGCGGTTGCGACGTGCTGTCGCCGCACCTTACGCTCGCGTTCACGACCGACGCGCTGGTCGGCGCGCCGCCGCCCGGCGTCGAACTGGTCGGCCCCGCGATGCCGTCGGGCCCGCGCGGCGACGAGACGGCGTTCCCGTGGGAACGCGTCGATGCGGATCGCCCGCTCGTCTATATGTCGCTCGGCAGCCAGCTTTACTACCATCCGGCGCTGTTTGCGAAGGTGATCGAGGCGACGCGCGCGACGTCCGCGCAACTGGTGCTGTCGGTCGGCGAGCTGGCCGATTCGGATCTGCTGCCGGCCGGCGACGAACGCGTGATCGCGGTACGTTACGCGCCGCAACTGGCGCTGCTGCGACGCACGCACGCGTTCGTCAGCCACGGCGGCGCGAATTCGGTGATGGAGTCGCTCGCGTGCGGCGTGCCGATGCTGCTGTCGCCGTTCTGCAACGACCAGTTCCATTCGGCGCACTTCGTCGAGCGGGCCGGCGCGGGCTGCGTGCTCGATCTGCAGCAGGCCGGCGTCGTGGAAATCGTCGACGCGCTCGAGCGTCTGTTGCGCCCGGGATCGTTGCGCGAGCAGGCGGCGCGGATCCGCGACAGCTATGCCGCGCGCGACGGCTCCGCGCAGGCCGCCCGCCTGATCAGCGCACTCGCTTCAGGAAGCCGCCTGGCGACAGCGTCATGAGTACGCGGTCCTCGATGTCGTGATCGACGTCGAACCGGTCGTCGCGGGCCAGAAATTCGCGTGTGGCCGTGGCCGGGTTGTTGCCCCGGCCGTACGGCTTGCCGTCGAACATCGACTCGGGCAGGTATTCCATGATGGTGTCCATCACGATCGCGTAGCTGCCGGGCGTCACGAACGGCGCATAGCATTCGAGTTCGCGCAGCACGTGCGCATGCGTATGCGTGAGATCGAGGATCGCCATCACGCGTGCGCCGTCGCCGATCTGCGCGCGCACCGAGGCGAGCGTCTCGGTCGCGCACGATTCGCCTTCGATCAGCACCATGCGGTGGGCGAGCCGGTGCGCGTGCAGGCGCTGCCTGACCTCGTCGCGCAGGCGCGGTTCGATCGCGACGACGCGGCCCGGGTTGCCCGCCAGCTCGAGCATCGACGCGGTGAACACCACGCCGCCGCCCGCGGCGATGCCAGTCTGGACGATGCAGTCGGGGCGCTCGCGCCAGATCAGTTCCTGCAGCGCGAGCATGTCGCCGGGCAGATGGAAGAAGCGCTCGCCGAGCCAGCGGGTCTGGAACAGATGGCCGAATTCGGCGGCGCGCGTCAGCCATTCGACATTGATGTCCCGCATGCGGGCCGAAGGACGCTCTGACATGGTCAATGCAACGAGTAGGAGTGACGTGAAAACGCTGGAACCGTGGCTACAGCGGTACTGGAACATCGGGCCGGCGCGCCTGCGGGCGCTGGCGTCGGGCCATACTAACAAAACGTATCTCGTCGAATGCGCTGCGGGGCGCACGGTGCTGCGCGTGTCGTGGGCCGGCAAGCCGGTCGGGCAGTTACGGCGCGAGGCGTCGATACTCGGCCGTCTCGCCGATGCGCGCATGGCGTCGAAGCTACCCGCGCTGCCTCGACTACGGCCGACCGTCGATGCGCAAACAGGCGTGCGGACGTGCGACGGAAGCTGGCTGCATCTGTTCGAGCATATCGACGGCCGTCCCGGCTTGCCGGACGACCCGCACGCTGGGGCGACCGATGCGATGCGCACGCTCGCGCATCTGCATACGGCACTGGCCGCGATCCCCGCGAGCGAAGCGGCGCCGCTGGCGTGGTTGTCCGCACGTCATGCGCGCGTCGCGGCGCGCGCGATGCCGTCGCTGCCGAGCGACCTGCGCGACGCTTACGACACGGTGATCCGGCGGATCGGCGCGCATCTCGACGCAGCGTCGTCGTGGCTCGCGGGGCGGGTGCATTGGCTGCACGGCGACTATCACGCGGGCAACCTGCTGTATGTCGGCAATGCGGTGAACGGCGTGCTGGATTTCGACGATGTGGGGCAGGGGGCGCAATGGCTCGAGGCGGCCTTTGCGTCGTTCGCGCTGTCGCGCGATGCGGGCCGGGACGACTGCTTCGTATTCGACCGTGCGCGATGGGCTGCCTGCCTGCAGGTTTATGCGGCGACGCGGGCCGAGGCGGCGCCCGAATGGCTGCGCGACAACCGCGAGCCGTTGATGGCGCTGTTCTGCGCGGACCAGACGCTGATCCATCTCGAAGCCGCGCAGCGCGGCCTATGGATGCCGGGGCCGGGCATCGGATTCCTCGGCGGCTGGCGTCAGTTGCTCGACGGGGCGCGGCCCGCGGATTAGCCGGCCGTCGCGTCAGCGCTGCCGGTTCAGGAACAGCCGTACGGCTTCGACCGTGTTGGGCCGCGCGTCGCCGTGCCGCGATCCGTCGTGCAGGCAGAACAGCACGTCGCGATGCTGCGCCACGCAGGCGTCGACGTGCGCGCACATCGCGTCGAACAGCGCCTGCGGCGATGGCGCCGGCCGCTGCCAGTCGTCCAGTATCGCGGTCCAGCCGGTGTGTTCGCGTTGCAGGCGCGCGAGCACGGCGGCGCGCTCGTCCTGCGGCAGCAATCCGTACGGAAGACGCAGCGGGATCGCGTCCGGCGCGGCGAGGCCGGCGCGGCGGTAGACGTCGCGAATCAGCCCATCGGTCGTGTGGATTTCGTCGATCAGTGCGACGTCCGCGAGCGCTCCCGGCCGCGCATGCGAATGGGTGTGATTGCCGAGCCGATGGCCTTCGCGCGCGATTCTCGTCGCGACGTCGAGCGCGCCCGCCAGATGCTTGCCGAGCACGAAGAAGGTCGCCGCGCACGATGCATCGCGCAGCACGTCGAGCAACGCGGGCGTAGACGGGCCGGGGCCGTCGTCGAAACTGAGGTGAATGGAGGTCATGGGTTGGCGGGGCCGCTCACTGAACCGGGTCGATGGCCAGCGGGCACGTGCCGACCGGACGCAGCCGGGTGCCGGTCCATTCATGGAAGAACCGGGCCGCGTTCGCGTTGCCGTCGCCGCAATCGTCGTCGAAGCAACCGGCGACGATCAACGGCCTGCTGCCGGCACGGAAGTCGACGCGCTCCTCGTCGTTGCCCATCACGCCCGAGACGGCCTTCACGCCGGGCGTCGTGTACGTCGCGCTAGTGTCCTCGTCGACGATCGCGACATTTCGGCAATCCGTTCCGCAATCCCGGATCGCGATGCGATCGTGACCGGCAAAATTGGCCGGTTGCGCGAATTCGTCACGGATGACGGTGCGATACAGGTGCGCTTCGTCGCAGGTGAACCGGGGCGACGCGGCCGGTTTGCGCGGCGCGCGGGCGGCGGCCGGTGCCGGATAGCGGTCGAACGAAGGCGACGCGCAGGCCGCGGCCGCCGTGGCTGCGGATGCGGTACCGGCGCCGGCCATCAGCGCGCTCGATGCGCCGGCGATCGGCAGAAGTCGATGGGCAAGCGCCACGCGAGTGTCCTTCATGTGCGAGGTTGATGTCGGGTCGCAGCGGCCGAACGGTCGGCGACGACGATTCTATGACGCTTCGCGCGGGCCGGCGAGACGGAATGGCGGTCGCACGCCTGTCGAGCCGGCGAGGCCGCGCGCAATCGCGCGTCAAGCATTGTCAAATCGCCGCGATATCACGATGCCTGACGTTTCATGCGGCTCCGGAGGCTGTCATGCCGCGGTCGATTGAGTATCCTTGGATGCGAATCGCGGTACTCACGCAGTCACAACCCGGGAGGCTTTACATGAATGCACGTCTTTACCGCGCGACCGTTGCCGGCGCGCTGATCGGATTGCTCGCGCCGTTTTCGGTCGCGCATGCGCAACTGGGCGACGTCCTGAAGCAGGTCGGCGGTGGCGGCGATTCGGGCGGCAGCGCGGGCGGGGCGCTGGGCAACCTCGGCGGACTCGGTGGCGCGCTGACGGGCGGCGGCGGTGCGTCGCTGATGCCGGGCAGCACCGGCAACGTCGCGGGCCTGCTGCAGTTCTGCATCCAGAACAACTATCTCGGCGGCGCAACAGGCGGCGCGGCGTCGGTGAAGGACGCGCTGATGGGCAAGCTCGGCGGCAACGCGTCGTCCGACAGCGGCTATACGAGCGGCGCGAGCGGGATCCTCGACGCAGGCAACGGCAGCAAGCTCGACCTGAGCGGCGGCGGCCTGAAGCAGCAGGTGACCAAGCAGGTTTGCGACAAGGTGCTGACGCAGGCCAAGTCGCTGCTGTAAACGCATCGGCACGCATCGCGCGTGCCGGCGCCGGGGGCGGTGCGCACGCACCGAACCCCGGCGATCATTCCGGCCGTGACGTTCGTCGCGGCGAAAAGCGCGTCGCGCTCGGCGATGCCGCGCCCCGTCGCACGGGCGGCCCTCGTGCGGCTCAATCGGCCAGCCGCTTGTCCGCGAGCGCCTTGCAGCAGTCCTCGTACACCCATTGCACGAGTTTGGCCCGATAGTCGAGATCGTCGGTATCGACGATTTCCTCGACCGCGTCGCGCGCCCACGACGCGTCGACGAATCCCGCATGCCGCTTCGCGATGTCCTGCGCGAGCGCTGCGAGCCGGGCGACCGCGAGCCAGTCGGCCTGGCGGTGATGACGGTCGAGCCAGCGGTGCGCGGCCTGGACCTGGAACGCGGCGTCCGGCCATGATTCGTTGAGGTAAAACGCGCCGAGGTTGCCGCAGGTGAGCCAGCAAAGCAGCTCCAGGCGGTCTTGCGAGCCGAGGGTATGGGATGCGTCGGACATGGCAGCGCTCACGAAGTGCGTCGATTCCGGGCGGCGCCGGCCGCAACGGGCCGATGCCGATAATAAAAACATAGCACGATGCAGGCCCGGCCGCGCACCCTGGCGGATGCCGACGTGGCGGCGACCCGACGAATGCGTTGCCGGCCACGCGCGGCGAGCGGCGGACAGCGGACAGCGGACAGCGGAGCACCGGCGTGACGGCGCTCCGACGCGACGGCGCCCGGTCCTTTCGAACGGCTGTCATTCGTCACACCAGTCACCGGAACGCTCGCTAGAATGTCGGCTTCCCTGGAGGCGGAACACGATGAAAATCTACGACCAGTTCTACATCGACGGCGCATGGCGCAAACCGGCCGGCACCGGCACGATCGACGTGATCGATTCGGGCACCGAAGCCGTGATCGGCCGGATTCCCGAGGGCGTCGCGTCCGACGCGCAGGACGCGATCCGCGCGGCGCGCGCGGCCTTCGACGCATGGGCGGCCACGCCGGCCGCGACGCGCGCGGGTTACCTGCGCAAGATCGTCGAGCATCTGCAGGCGCGCAGCGAGGAACTCGCGCAGTCGATCACCGGCGAAGTCGGCATGCCGATCAAGCTGTCGCGCGCGATCCAGGTCGGCGGCCCGATCTACAACTGGAAGGCGTACGCGAAGCTCGCCGAATCGTTCGAATTCGAGGCGCAGGTCGGCAATTCGCTGGTGGTGCGCGAGCCGGTCGGCGTCGTCGCGGCGATCACGCCGTGGAACTACCCGCTCAACCAGATCACGCTGAAGGTCGCGCCGGCACTCGCGGCCGGCTGCACGGTCGTGCTGAAGCCATCCGAAGTCGCGCCGCTCAACGCGTTCATGCTCGCCGAAGCGATCCACGCGGCCGGGCTGCCGGCCGGCGTGTTCAACCTCGTGTGCGGGTACGGCCCGGTCGTCGGCGAGGTGCTGGCGACCGATCCGGACGTCGACATGGTGTCGTTCACCGGCTCGACGCGCGCGGGCAAGCGCGTGGCCGAGCTGGCGGCCGCGGGCGTCAAGCGCGTCGCGCTGGAGCTGGGCGGCAAGTCGGCGTCGGTGATCCTCGACGATGCCGATTTCGCGACGGCGGTGAAGGGCACGGTCAACGCGTGCTACCTGAACGCCGGCCAGACCTGCTCGGCGCATACGCGGATGCTGGTGCCGGAAGCCCGCTACGACGAAGCGCGCGAGATCGCGAAGGCCGTGGCCGAAGCGTACGTCGCGGGCGACCCGCGGCAGGAGACGACGCGCCTCGGCGCGCTGGCGTCGGCCGCGCAGCAGCAGCGCGTGCAGGCGTACATCCAGCGCGGGATCGACGAAGGCGCGGAACTCGTGACGGGCGGCACCGGTTTGCCGGAAGGGCTCGCGAAAGGCTTCTTCGTGAAGCCGACCGTGTTCGGCCGCGTCGATCCGAAATCGACGATCGCGCAGGAAGAGATCTTCGGGCCGGTGCTGTCGATCATCACGTATCGCGATGAAGACGAGGCCGTGCGGATCGCGAACGATTCGCCGTACGGGCTCGGCGGCGCGGTGTGGGCCGGCAGCGACGAACGCGCGATGCGCGTCGCGCGCCGCATCCGCACGGGGCAGGTGGACATCAACGGCGGTACGTGGAACGGCGCCGCGCCGTTCGGCGGCTTCAAGCAGTCGGGGCACGGCCGCGAGAACGGCGTGTACGGGCTCGAAGAGTATCTCGAATACAAGTCGATGCAACTGAAGCCGGCGAAGCCGGCCTGAGCGCCGCTCGCGGCCCGAACCGGAAACGGCACGTTCGCGTGCCGTTTTTTATTGACGGCCGTCAAGGTGCGCGGCGGTGGATCGTCGATCATCGCGATTCCGATGTTCCGACGAGGTTTCAGATGACCGTACGCACTTCCTTTCCGCCGCTGACGATTCGCGGCCGCACCTTGCTGCCCGTCGTGCAAGGCGGCATGGGCGTCGGCATCTCCGCGCACCGGCTGGCGGGCAGCGTCGCGCGCGAAGGCGCGGTCGGCACGATCGCGAGCATCGACCTGCGGCACCATCATGCGGATCTGCTCGCGCGTTGCCGCGCGCAGCCCGATCGCGCGACGCTCGAAGCGGCGAACCTCGACGCGCTCGCGCGCGAGATCCGTCTCGCGAAGACCTACGGCGAAGGGCGCGGGATGATCGCGGTCAACGTGATGAAGGCGGTGAGCGCGCATGCGGACTACGTGCGGGTCGCGTGCGACGAGGGCGCGGACGCGATCGTGATGGGCGCGGGCTTGCCGCTCGATCTGCCCGACCTCACGCAAGGGTGCGACATCGCGCTGATTCCGATCCTGTCGGACAGCCGCGGGATCGCGCTGGTGCTGAAGAAATGGATGAAGAAGAGGCGCCTGCCCGATGCGATCGTGATCGAGCATCCGGCGCACGCGGGCGGGCACCTCGGCGTCACGCAGATCGACGACATGCATGACGGCCGTTTCGATTTCGCGCGCGTGCTCGACGAAACCGCACAGGTGATGGCGTCGCTCGGTCTCGCCCGCGACACGATCCCGCTGATCGTGGCCGGCGGGATCAACAGTCACGACACGGTGCGCGCGGCGTTCGCGGCCGGCGCGAACGGCGTGCAGGTCGGGACGCCGTTCGCGGTGACGGAAGAGGGCGATGCGCATCCGCAATTCAAGCGCGTGCTCGCCGATGCGACGCCCGACGACATCGTCGAATTCGTCAGCGTGACGGGGCTGCCGGCACGCGCGGTGAAGACGCCGTGGCTCGATCGTTACCTGCGCAACGAGACGCGCATTCGCGACAAGCTCGGCGCGCTGAAGCAGCGCTGTCCGACCGCGCTCGAATGCCTGAGCGTATGCGGACTGCGCGACGGCATCGAGAAATTCGGCCACTTCTGCATCGATACGCGGCTCGCGGCCGCACTGCGCGGCGACGTCGCGAACGGACTGTTCTTCCGCGGCCGCGAAGCGTTGCCGTTCGGCCGTGCGATCCGCAGCGTGCGCGATCTGCTCGAGCTGCTGCTGACGGGCAGTGCGACCGAGCCTGCGGCAAACCGTCCCACGTTTACGCTGGCTTGACCAATATCAAGATGGCGAAAAGACCCTATTGGGAGAATGGTAACCATTCTTTGGGGGTCCGTACCATGCATAAAACGATTCGAACTTGTGTCACCGCAGCCGCCATCTTGGCAGGCATCGTCGCGATGCCGTCGCTGTCGCACGCGGCGTCGCCGGGCGACGGCATCAACCAGGGCGACGTACTGGTCCGGCTGCGCGCGATCAGCATCCAGCCGAACGAGCGCGCGAGCGATACGCTCGGCGCAATCAACACGGGCGTGAACAACGCAATCGTGCCCGAGCTCGACTTCACGTACATGATCCGCGACTACCTCGGCGTCGAGCTGATCCTCGGCACGTCGCGGCATCAACTGACGTCGAGCCTCGGCAATCTCGGCGGCGTGGGCGTGCTGCCGCCGACGCTGCTGCTGCAGTATCACTTCAACCATGCGGGCAAGGTGCGGCCGTACGTCGGCGCCGGGTTGAACTACACGTACTTCTACAACAACGGGCTCAACGTCGGCGGAGAGGGCGTATCGATCAACAAAAGCAGCTTCGGCCCCGCGCTGCAGTTCGGCGTGGACGTGCAGCTGACGAAGAAGGTGTTCATGAACGTCGACGTGAAGAAGATCTGGATGAGCACCGATGCGACGCTCGGCGACAAGGGCATCGGCACGCTGCACATCGATCCGCTGATCGTCGGCGTGGGCGTCGGGATGAAGTTCTAGACGCGACGGAAAGAACAGAGTTGGGGTTGGCGGCATGGCGGTCGGCATGCCGCTCTTTTTTTGCGCGACGGATTTACAGCTTGTCGTACTGGAAGCGCATCGCGGTGCCTTCGCGCGCGATGCGCTCCCATACCGCGCGCTTTTCGTCGTCGCTCAGGAACACCCAGTTCGAGACTTCGGCGGCCGTGCGGCCGCAGCCCTTGCAGACTTCGTCGAAGAGCGTCGAGCACACGCCGATGCAGGGGCTGTCGGGGAGGTCGTGAAGATTGGATGCCATCGGGAGGGGGCGCGCAGTTGAGTCGTCAGCCGCCATTTTAATGCATCGCGGCGGCCCGGCCGGCCGCCGACGCTGGCGGGTCGCCCCGGCGCGGCGGCGGGACGGGCCGGCCGGGCGCCGGCCGTGTTCGCCGGCGGGCGTACCCGCCATGCGAGCGCAGGTTCGTCGCCGTGCGTCTTTCCCGGTGGACAGCCGCCGATTACCCGATAGAATTCCCCCGGAACGCCCCGCCGCACGGGCAGTCCGATCGGCCGGCAGCGGGAATCTGTTCCGTTTGCGCGACACCGGCATGATTTTTTTGTGACGGGGCGCGAATGATGGTAGTTTTCGGGGTTTTCGAGGGGCGGCGCGCCAGAATGCGCCGCCATGACGAGGCAGACGGCAGCCGGGCAACGCGTCCGGCCGAAGGGAGAACGGGATGAAAGCAAAGGTAGTGGGCCGGTTCGCGGCGCTCGCGCTGTGCGTGGGTGCATCGGCGGCAGCGGCGAAGGATACGCAGCTCAATATCTATAACTGGTCGGACTACATTGCGAAGGACACGATCCCGAACTTCGAGAAGCAGGCGGGCGTCAAGGTCCGCTACGACAACTACGACAGCGACGACACGCTGCAGGCGAAGCTGCTGACGGGCAGCTCGGGCTACGACATCGTCGTGCCGACCAGCAACTACGCGGGCAAGCAGATCGCCGCCGGCATCTTCGCGCCGCTCGACAAGTCGAAGCTGCCGAACCTCAAGTACCTCGATCCGCAACTGATGGCGCTCGTCGCCGGCGCGGATCCGGGCAACAAGTACTCGGTGCCCTGGGCATACGGCACGACCGGTCTCGCGTACAACCTGACGAAGGCGCAGCAGGCGCTCGGCAAGGTGCCGCTCGACAACTGGGACATCCTGTTCAAGCCGGAAAACCTCTCGAAACTGAAGACCTGCGGCGTGTCGGTGCTCGACGCGCCCGACCAGATGTTCGCGGCGGCGC
This sequence comes from Burkholderia sp. MSMB1459WGS, assembly GCF_001534535.1. NCBI lineage: Bacteria > Pseudomonadati > Pseudomonadota > Betaproteobacteria > Burkholderiales > Burkholderiaceae > Burkholderia > Burkholderia sp. MSMB1459WGS. The sequence continues at coordinate 56,172 of NZ_LPMU01000050.1, read as the reverse complement.
TGCACTACATCGGCAAGGATCCGATGAGCACGAACCCGGCCGACTACAAGGCCGCGATGGACGTGCTGAAGAAGATCCGTCCGTACATCACGCAATTCAACTCGTCGGGCTACATCAACGACCTGGTCGGCGGCGACATCTGCTTCGCGTTCGGCTGGTCGGGCGACGTCGTGATCGCGAAGCATCGCGCGATCGAGGCGAAGAAGCCGTACAAGATCGAGTACTACATTCCGAAGGGCGGTGCGCCGGTGTGGTTCGACGTGATGGCGATCCCGAAGGATGCGAAGAACAAGGAAGCCGCGCTGCAGTGGATCAACTACATCGAGGATCCGAAGGTGCACGCGGCGATCACCAACGCGGTGTACTACCCGAGCGCCAACGCGGAGGCACGCAAGTACGTGCGCCCCGACGTCGCGAACGACCCGGCGGTCTACCCGCCGGCCGACGTCGTGAAGACGTTGTTCCTGCTCAAGCCGCTGCCGCCTGAAATCCAGCGTCTGCAGACGCGTCTGTGGACCGAGCTGAAGTCGGGCCGCTGACGCGAGCCGAAGTGAACCCGCAGTCATGAAGCCCCTGGTGCCCCCGGGGGCTTTGTTCGTCTAACGCAGGAGAGAAGCAGCACATCATGAATAGCCAGTCGGGCGCGCCGGTCGCGGGCGCGCCGTTCTCCGTTCCTTCCTCCGGCGCCGATGCGCGCGCCGAGAACTTTGTCCAGATCGTCGACGTCGTCAAGAAATTCGGCGACACCGAAGCCGTGCGCAGCGTCAACCTGACCGTGCGCCAGGGCGAGCTGTTCGCGCTGCTCGGCAGCTCGGGCTGCGGCAAGTCGACGTTGCTGCGGATGCTCGCGGGCCTCGAGACGGTCACGTCGGGCAAGATCCTGATCGACGGCGAGGACCTCGCGCAGATGCCGCCGTACAAGCGGCCCGTGAACATGATGTTCCAGTCGTATGCGCTGTTCCCGCACATGTCGGTCGAGTCGAACGTCGCGTTCGGGCTGAAGCAGGAAGGCACGCCGAAGGCCGAGCTGAAGGCGCGCGTCGCTTCCGCGCTCGAGCTCGTGCAGATGGGCAAGTATGCGAAGCGCAAGCCGCACCAGTTGTCCGGCGGCCAGCAGCAGCGCGTCGCGCTCGCGCGTTCGCTCGTCAAGCGTCCGAAACTGCTGCTGCTCGACGAGCCGATGTCGGCGCTCGACAAGCAGATCCGCCAGCGCACGCAGATCGAGCTCGTCAACATCCTGAACAAGGTCGGCGTCACCTGCATCATGGTCACGCACGACCAGGAAGAGGCGATGACGATGGCGAACCGCATCGCCGTGATGAGCGAAGGCCAGATCGTGCAGATCGGCTCGCCGAACGAAGTGTACGAATATCCGAACAGCCGCTTCTCGGCCGAATTCATCGGCTCGACGAACCTGTTCGACGGCGTGACGGTCGAGGACGAACCCGATCACGTGTACATCGAATCGCCGGAACTGCCGAGCCGGCTGTACGTGAGTCACGGGATCTCGGGCCCGCTCGGCATGCCGGTCACGGTGTCGGTGCGTCCCGAGCGGATCGCGCTCACGCGCAAGCCGCCCGAAGGCGCGTTCAACTGGGCGCGCGGCCGGATCGGCAACGTCGCGTACATGGGCGGCTATTCGCTGTATCACGTGAAGCTCGACGCGGGCAAGACGGTGATCGCGAACGTGTCGAGCCTCGCGATTTCCGAACTCGACACGCCGGCGCTCGGCGACGAGATCTACGTGCGCTGGAGCGCGACCGCCGGCGTGGTGCTGACGTCATGAACGCGTTCAAGTCCCTGCTCGAGTGGCCGGTGCGGCGCTTCAACCTGACGGGCGCCACGGCGGTCGTCGCCGGGCCGTTCACGTGGCTCGTGCTGTTCTTCCTCGTGCCGTTCGTGCTGGTCGTGAAGATCAGCTTCGCGGAACTGCAGCTCGGCATCCCGCCGTATACGGAGCTCGCGTCGTACGCGGACGGCGTCGTGCACATCGCGCTGAACCTGTCGCACTACGCGTTCCTGCTCACGGACAGCCTGTATTTCGCGACCTACGTGAATTCGGTGTGGGTCGCCGCGATCACGACGCTGCTGTGCCTGCTGCTCGGCTATCCGATGGCGTACTACATCGCGCGCTCGAACCCGGCTACCCGCAACCTGCTGATGATGGGCGTGATGCTGCCGTTCTGGACGTCGTTCCTGATCCGCGTGTACGCATGGATCGGGATCCTGAAGAACAACGGGCTCCTGAACAACTTCCTGATGTGGATCGGGCTCACCCATACGCCGATCGAGCTGTACCGCACGAACTACGCGGTGTACATCGGGATGGTGTATTCGTACCTGCCGTTCCTCGTGATGCCGCTCTACGCGCACCTCGTGAAGATGGACCTGCGCCTGCTCGAAGCCGCGTACGACCTCGGCGCGAAGCCGTGGAAAGCGTTCGTGCAGATCACGCTGCCGCTGTCGAAGAACGGGATCATCGCGGGCTGCCTGCTGGTGTTCATCCCGGCGGTCGGCGAGTACGTGATTCCGGAGCTGCTCGGCGGCGCGAATACGCTGATGATCGGCCGCGTGATGTGGAACGAGTTCTTCAACAACGCGGACTGGCCGATGGCGTCGGCCGTGACCTGCGCGATGGTGTTGCTGCTGCTCGTGCCGATGGCGATGTTCCAGCACTTCCAGGCGAAGGAACAGGGAGGCCGTCGATGAAACCGAATCGCTATCTGCAGTTCGCGGCGCTGTTCGTCGGCTTCGCGTTCCTGTACATCCCGATCATCAGCCTGATCGTCTATTCGTTCAACGAGTCGAAGCTCGTCACCGTGTGGTCGGGCTTCTCGTTCCGCTGGTATGCGGCACTCGTCGAGGACGACGAGCTGCTGGCGGCCGCATGGCTGTCGCTGAAGATCGGCGTGCTGACCGCGTTCGCGTCGGTGTTCATCGGCACGTGGGCCGGCTTCGTGCTCGCGCGGATGGGGCGTTTTCGCGGCTTCGCGCTGTTCAGCGGGATGATCAACGCGCCGCTCGTGATTCCCGAGGTGATCCAGGGGATCTCGCTGCTGCTGCTGTTCATCGAGCTCGCGAAGTGGATCGGCTGGCCGGCCGAGCGCGGCGTGTTCACGATCTGGCTCGGCCACGTGATGCTGTGCATTTCGTACGTCGCGATCATCGTGCAGTCGCGCGTGCGCGAGCTGAATCCGTCGCTGGAAGAAGCCGCGCTCGATCTCGGCGCGACGCCGCTGAAGGTGTTCTTCACGATCACGCTGCCGCTGATCTCGCAGGCGCTGATCGCGGGCTGGCTGCTGTCGTTCACGCTGTCGATCGACGACCTCGTGCTGTCGGCGTTCCTGTCGGGCCCCGGCTCGACGACGCTGCCGCTCGTCGTGTTCTCGCGCGTACGCCTCGGCCTGAACCCGGAGATGAACGCGCTCGCGACGCTGTTCATCATCGCGGTGACGGCCGGCGTCGTGATCGCGAACTTCGTGATGCTGCGTCAGGAACGCAAGCGGATGGCGGGGTTCGCGGCCTGACGGGCCGGCGGCTGCCGCCGTGAAAAACGCCCGGTGCCGACGACGCGTCGGGCCGGGCGTTTCGTTTGGCGGCGCGTGACGATCGCCGGCCCGTCGTCGGCGTTCACGCGCCGAAGGCCGCCTTGGCCAGCAACCCCAGCGCGACGCACACGAGCACGGCCGCGAAGCCGGCCTGCACGTGCCGCGCGGCGAGGCGGCGCGACGCGCCGCGGCCGGCGGCCATGCCGAGCGCGGTCGCGACGGTGAACCACAGCGTCACGTCGAGCGGCGCGCGCGTGCCCGATGCGAGCGTCGCGAGCACGCCGCCGGTGCCGACCAGCGCGATCACCATCAGCGACGTCGCGACCACCCCATGCATCGACACGTTCGTGAACTTGCGCAGCATCGGCACGATCACGAAGCCGCCGCCGACGCCGAGCAACCCGGTCATCAAGCCCGTGACCGCGCCGGTCGACGCCAGCGCGATGCCCACGGGCCACGACCACACGAGCCGGCCCGTATCGGGATTCACGCGGCCGACGCACAGCGGCGACGCGTCGGCATCGGTCGCCTGCCGCCGCAGCGCCTGTCGCAGCAGGCGGCCGGCGACGACGAGCATGGTCAGCGCGAACAGCGTGAGCAGCAGGCGCTGTGGCAGCACGTGAGCGAGCCGGACGCCGAGCGTGGTCAGCGGCACGCCGGCCACGGCCATCAGCAGCGCCGCGCGATAGCGCACGAGCCCGCGGCGGAAGCCTTCGAGCGTGCCGAGTGCGGCACTGCCCGCGACCGCGACGAGTGCGACGGGGGTGGCCTGCTGCATCGGCCAGCTCATCCCGACGACGAGCGCGGGCACCGCGAGAATGCCGCCGCCGGCGCCGGTCAGGCCGAGCACGGCGCCGACGAAGCCGCCCAGTACGAGGGAAATCAGCATGACGTCATCGCGCTCCGGTCAACGTGCGATCGCGGGCTTCGCGAGCCATTCGCGGCCCTTGAGCATCGCCTTCCAGTAGAGCGGCGGCAGCACGCGTTCCTTGAGCAGCCACGCGAGCCGCGACGGCCGCTTGCCGTCGATCAGCCATGCGGGGAAGGTCGGGGCGACCTTGCCGCCGTACAGGAATTCGGCGAGCACGATCTTGCCGCGCTCGACGGTGAGCGGGCACGAGCCGTAGCCGTCGTATGCGGCGTCGCCCCGTGCGAGGCCGAGCGATGCGAGCAGGTTGTGCGCGACGACGGGCGCCTGCTTGCGGGCGGCCGCGGCCGTTTTCGCGTTGGTCGTGTTGGTGACGTCGCCGAGCGCGTAGATGTCCGGAAACCGTTTGTGCCGCAGCGTCGCCGGATCGACGTCGATCCAGCCGGCCGCGTCGGCGAGCAGGCTCGCGCGCACGAAGTCTGGCGCCTTCTGCGGCGGCACGACGTGGATCATGTCGAACGAACGCTCGACGGTTTCCTTGCCGCCGTCCGGCAGCGCGCGCGAGAACGTCGCCCGGCGCGCGGGCCCGTCGATCGCGACGAGGTCGTGACCGAACGACAGCGCGATGTCGTAGCTTTTCACGTATTCCATCAGCGCGGGCACGTAATCGGCGACGCCGAACAGCGCGCCGCCCGCATTCAGGAATTCGACGTTCGCGGCGTCGAGGCGCCCGGTGCGTCGCCAGTGGTCGCACGACAGGTACATCGCCTTTTGCGGTGCGCCCGCACACTTGATCGGCATCGGTGGCTGCGTGAACAGCGCATTGCCGCCGCGGAACGCGCGCACGAGCTCCCACGTGTACGGCGCGAGATCGTAGCGGTAGTTCGACGTGACGCCGTTGCGGCCGAGCGTGTCGGCGAGGCCGTCGATGGCGTGCCAGTCGAGCTTGAGCCCCGGGCACACGACGAGCCTGCGATAACCGATGCGTCGGCCGCCGTCGAGCACGACCGCGTGCGCATCGGGCTCGAAGCCCACGACCGCGGCCCGGATTCGCTGCACGCCGCGCGGCAGCACGTCGGTCATCGGCCGCGCGGTGGTGCCGGGCTGGAACACGCCTGCGCCGACCATCGTCCAGCCGGGCTGGTAATAGTGAACGTCGGCGGGATCGATCGCCGCGATGTCGAGCGACGCGGCGCGCGCGAGCAGGCTCGACGCGACCGCGATGCCGGCCGCACCGGCGCCGACGATCACGATGTCGTGCCGCGCATCCACGGCCGGCGCCGGCTTGCTGATGCCCGCCGCGTGAAGCGCGGGCACGTCGGCCGCCGCGATCTGCGGCGCGACCGACTGCGCGTCGGTCAGCTTGCGAATGGTCATGTCGGGGTTCTCCGGAGGGGGCGGGGCGCGCGGCTCAGATCGCGTCGAGCGGGATCTTCAGGTAGCGCACGCCGTTGTTTTCGGGCTCGGGCAGATGGCCGGCGCGCATATTGACCTGCACGGACGGCAGCATCAGCACGGGCATGTCGAGCGTCGCGTCGCGCGCGGTGCGCATCGCGACGAAATTGTCCTCGGTCACGCCGTCCTTCACGTGCACGTTCGCGCGGCGCTGCTCGGCGACGGTCGTCACGAACTGCACGTCGCGGCCGCCCGGCTGGTAGTCGTGGCACAGGTACAGGCGCGTGTCGGGCGGCAGCGCGAGTACACGCGCGATCGAGCGGTACAGCGTGCGCGCGTCGCCGCCCGGGAAGTCGCAGCGGGCCGTGCCGTAGTCGGGCATGAACAGCGTGTCGCCGACGAACGCCGCGCGCTGCGTCGCGTCGTCCACGCAGTAGGTCATGCACGCGGGCGTGTGGCCCGGCGTGTGCAGCGCGCGGATCGTCAATACGCCGAGCGCGAGCGTGTCGCCGTCGTCGACGAGCCGGTCGAACTGACGGCCGTCTTCCGCGAAGCCGGGGCCCGCGTTGAACAGCGTGCCGAACACGTGCTGCACGCGGCGCACGTGCGAGCCGATCGCGATCTGGCCGCCGACCTGCGTTTTCAGGTACGGTGCGGCCGACAGGTGGTCGGCGTGCACATGCGTTTCCAGCAGCCAGTGCACGGTCGCGCCGAGCTCGGCGACGCGCGCGATCAGCCGGTCGGCGCTGGCGGTGCGGGTGCGGCCGGATTTCGGGTCGTAGTCGAGCACGCTGTCGATCAGTGCGCACGCGCGGCTCGCCGTATCGAGCAGGAGATAGCTGACGGTGTGGGTCGCCGGGTCGAAAAAGCCTTCGACCGACAGGGCGGGGGCGTTGCTCACGGGGTGTCCTCGATCGGGTTCAGCATCTGCAATCGCGATCTTCACTTCAAGAAGCGTGCCAGCGTGCGGCGCGGCACCGGCCGATGCGACAGGGACTTGATTCGGCTCGGGTTTTCGGTGCGCCGGCGGTCTCGCGCGGGCGGCGGCGACATGCGGTGGCGGACTGGGACTGCCACTACTGGCAGTGTCGTGGCAGAATTGGCAGTCAGCCTGGCAGTCCGTCCGGGCGCCTCTTCGCCGAGCGAGCCTCCGCATGAATCCGCACGACACCATTCCGATCGTTCCTGCCCAGCGCCGCGACGCGATGCCGGATGTCCGCGCGCTCGTCGCGTATCTCGAGCAGGACCCGCAGCCAACGATCGTGGTCGATCCCGCCTACCGCATCCTCGCGGCGAACGATGCGTACCGGCGCCAGTTCGGCGTGGCCGGCGTCGAGCATGTGGGTCGGCACTGTTTCCAGGTGTCGCATCACTACGACGTGCCGTGCGACCAGGCCGGCGAGCATTGCCCGATGAAGCAGGCGCTCGAATCGCGCGGGCTGAACCGCGTGCTGCACATCCACCACACGCCGCGCGGCCCCGAGCATGTCGACGTCGAGCTGCGGCCGATCTTCGACGCGGACGGCAACGTGATCGCGTACGTCGAGCGGCTGACGACGGTGCGCAGCGCGTCCGCGCAGCCGAGCGCGGAAGGGCTCGTCGGCGGCGCCGACGCGTTCAACGCGGCGCTCGGCGCGCTGCAGCGCGTCGCGCCGTCGACGCTGCCGGTGCTGCTGCTCGGCGAATCGGGCACCGGCAAGGAGCTGTTCGCCCGCGCGCTGCACGAGGCGAGCGATCGCGCGATGGGGCCGTTCGTCGTCGTCGATTGCTCGGGGATCGCCGAGACGCTGTTCGAGAGCGAACTGTTCGGCTACGAGAAGGGCGCGTTCACGGGCGCGAACCAGCGCAAGCCGGGCCTCGTCGAAACCGCGCAGGGCGGCACGCTGTTTCTCGACGAGATCGGCGACGTGCCGCTGCCGATGCAGGTGAAGCTGCTGCGGCTGATCGAATCGGGCACGTTCCGGCGCGTCGGCGGCGTCGAGGCGCTGCGCGCCGATTTCCGGCTCGTCGCGGCCACGCACAAGCCGCTGCGCGAGATGATCGAAGACGGCCGATTCCGGCAGGATCTCTACTACCGGATCAACGCGTTTCCGATTCCGCTGCCGGCGCTGCGCGAACGGCGCGGCGACATCGCGCTGCTGGCCGAATCGATCCTGCGGCGGATCGCGAACGCGCGCGGCAACGGGGGCGACCCGAATGCGCGACCATTCGCGGCCCGACCATTCGTGCTGACCGAGCGTGCGCGGGCGTGCCTCGACGCGTATGCGTGGCCCGGCAACATCCGCGAGCTGCGCAACGTGCTCGAACGCGCGTGCCTGTTCGCCGACGACGGGACGATTCGCGTCGAACATCTGCCGGCCGAGCTCGTCGCGGCAGCGGCGGCGCCGCACGCGCAGGCGGTGGACGCGCGTGGCGTGTCGGATGCGGAGCTGGTCCGTATCGCGCGCGCGTTCGGCGGCACGCGCAAGGCGCTCGCCGAGCAGCTCGGATTGAGCGAACGGACGCTGTACCGGCGGATGAAGGCGCTCGGCCTCGGCTCGCGCGAGCGCTGAGCGGGCCTGTCGCGCGCGGCACGCAGCGGCACGCGGCTTTGCCGGCAAGGGCGCGTTCGTCTCCGGACACGCGGGGTACGTTGGCGGTACCGGCTGCCGATGGTGAAACGGGCGACAAGCAGGAAACCCGCTTGCCGCCCGCGCATCATGCGATCAGCGCACCGGCGCCAGCTGCGCCATCGCTTCGCGCACGAAACCGATCAGCGTGTCGTCGGCCCACGAATCCTTCGACAGCGCCGGCTCGTTCGCCAGCGCCTGACGAAATTTCGCGTGCGTGGCCGGATCGTGGCCCGCATAGCTGCAGAACAGCTCGAGCCAGCGCTGCGCGAGCGCACGGCCTTGCGGCGAATCGGGCTGCACGCCCGATTCGACCGCGTCGCGCACGTCGGCCATCAGTTGCGGCCATTCCATCGAGCGTTCGCGGTAGTGCGCCCGCATGAAGCGAATCTCGTCCGGCTCGAGGTACTTCTCGAAGAGCCGCATCTTCGTTTCCGATGAAGCGCGCAGCACGTAGTCGCGCAACGCGGTCGAAATGCCGATCTTCGACTGCATCGACGGTTCTTGCTCGTGCATCAGGTTCAGCTTCGCGAGCAAGCGCGGATCGTTGTTCGTGTCGCGTACCAGCTGCGCCATCCAGCGCGCGGCGAGCGCACGGACGCGCTCGTCCTCGGCGGGCACGCCCGCTTCGTGCAGCGCCCGCACTTCGGCAACGAGCGCGATCCATTCGGCGTCGCCGGCCTGGCTCTTCTGGTACATCGGCAGGCGAGCGAGTTCTTCCTCGGAGAAATATTTGTCGTACACGGTCATCAACTCCAGTGTGGTGAGCCAATCGGCCAGTTCCGGCTCGGCGCCCGCCGCGAGCTGCGCATGCAGGCTCGCGAGCCGCTCGCGCAGCTGCGCGGTCTGCGCGAGCTGGCGGTCGAGCGACGCGATCTGTTTTGCGACGAGATCGACGAGCGGGGTGCCTGGCCGGTTCAGGTAATCGCCGATTTCGGCGAGCGACAGTCCGAAGCGACGCAGGGCCTGGATCTGGTGGAGCCGGGCGATGTCGTCGCGGTCGTACAGCCGGTAGCCGTTGTCGGCGCGCGCCGAAGGCGTCAGCAGACCGATTGCGTGATAGTGATGAAGCGTGCGGACGGTCAGCCCGGTGCGTTTCGCCAGTTCTCCCACTTTCAGCCGCATTGGTTCCTCCGTTCTATGCGCACACTGGAGTCTCGAACGTTACGCTACGTGAGGGTCAAGCGGAAGATCGGCGATCGGACGGCCGCGGCGGGGCGCCGCACGCCCGTCCGATCGAAAGAGGCTTATTGCGCCGATGGGGCGGATTCGGGCGTGGCGGCGGCGCGCGCGTCCTTGCCGGCGGCGCCGGCGGTTTTACGGGATCCGTCGCCGTTGCCGGCCGGCGGCGTGCCCATCGCCTGGTAAAGCCGCGCAGTATCCGCGAACCGTGCGCCGGTCGCGCGAATCTCGTCGAGCCGCGCGTTGCGGTACTGCAACTCGCTCGCACGCGCGGCCGACGGCGGCAGCGCGCCGAGCCACACGCGGGCGGCCGCGTCGTCGTAGGCGCCACGCGCGGACAGCGCGGCGCGCGACGACGCATCGAGCGCCTGCGCGTCGTGCTCGAGCGCCGCGAGCGAATCGGCGACGTTCTGGAACGCGCCGAGCACCGCCTGCTTGTACTGGTCGACCGCGGCCTCGTAGGTCGCCTTCGCCGCGCGACGCTGGGCGAGCAGCGCGCCGCCGTGGAAGATCGGCTGGCTCAGCGACGCGCCGACGTTCCAGATCGCGCCGGCGCCCGACAGCATCGTCGGCCAGCTGAAGCCGCCTTTGCCCATCGCCGCCGACAGCGACAGTTGCGGAAACATCTGCGCGGTCGCGAGGCCCACTTCGGCGGCGGCGGCCTTCAGCCCCGCGTCGGCGGCCTGGATGTCCGGGCGGCTTTGCAGCAGGTCCGACGGCACGACGACGGGCACCTGTTCGGGCAGGTGCAGATCGGCGAGCGCGAGATCGGCCGGCGGCCGGTCGGGCGTGCGGCCGACCAACACCGCGAGCGCATGCCTCGCCGAGTCGCGCTGCTGGCGCAGCGCGGGCAGGCTCGCCGCGAACGTGTCGGCGCTTTGCCGGGCATTGAGCGCGTCGCTGCGCGAAGCCGAACCGAGCGCATGGCGGCGCTCGGCGTCGTGCGCCTGGTCGTTCGCGAGCGCGACGAGCCGCTCGGTCGTCTCGATCTGCGCATCGAGCACCGCCACGGTGATCGACGCGGTCACGATGTTCGCGGCCAGCGCGCGCCGCGCGGATTCGAGCTGGAACGCGCTGACGTCGACGCGCTTCGCGAGCGCGCGGTTCGCGAAGCGCGACACGCCGAACAGGTCGACCGTGTAGCTCGCCTGCAGTTGCCCGACGAACGTGTCGTACAACAGCGTCTGCGCGCCGAGCGCGGGAATCGGTACGCCGAGCGCTCGCTGGCGTGCGGCCTGGCCGACCGCGTCGATCGACGGCAGCATCGAACTGCCGATCTGCCCGCGCAACTGTTCGCGCGCGGCATCCAGCGAATGCGACGCCGCACTCAGCGTCGGGCTGTTGCGCAGCCCTTCGTCGACGAGCGCGTTCAGCGCATCGGAACGGTACTGCTTCCACCAGTCCGGCACCGGCTGCGCGCCGACCTCGAACTGCTGCGCGACACCCAGCGCGGACACGGTCTGCTCGACTTGCGGCGCCGCGCCGTAGTGCGCGGGCGACGGCATCGCGGGCGGCTCGCCGCTCGGCGCGAACCACGCGCAGCCCGCGAGCGGGCCGGCGATGCTCGCCATCGCGAGCGCCCGCACGGCTTTGGTTTTCAGGGTCATCGATCGATCCATGGTCAGGCTCCCGACGGCGCGGCCGGCGTGCTGCCGCCTGGCGGCGGGCCGTCGTGCGGGTCGCGTTCGTCGCGCTTCACGCGGAACCACGTCGCGTACAGCGCAGGCAGGTAGAACAGCGTCAGCACGGTCGCGCTCGTGATGCCGCCCATCAGCGCAGTCGCCATCGGCCCGAAGAAGTTCGAGCGCAACAGCGGGATCAGCGCGAGCACGGCGGCCGCGGCCGTCAGCGTGATCGGCCGGAAGCGCCGCACGGTCGCGCCGATGATCGCGTCGACGCGTCCGTGACCGACCGCGATGTCCTGCTCGATCTGATCGACGAGGATCACCGAGTTGCGCATGATGATCCCGAACATCGCGATCACGCCGAGCATCGCGACGAAGCCGAACGGCTGGCCGAACAGCAGCAGCGTCGCGACCACGCCGATCAGCCCGAGCGGCGCGGTCAGCACGACCATCAGCACGCGCGAGAAGCTCTGCAGCTGGATCATCAGCAGCGTGAACACGGCGATCGCCATCAGCGGCATCTGCGCGTTGATCGACGTCTGCGCCTTCGCGCTTTCCTCGACCGAACCGCCGATGTCGATCCGATAGCCGACCGGCAACTGCGCGCGCAGTGCGTTCAGCTTCGCGTCGACCGCATGCGTGACGTCGATGCCCTGTGCGCCGGCGCGCACGTCCGACTGCACGGTGATGGTCGGCTGGCGATCGCGCTCCCATACGACGCCGTATTCGAGCGTCGGCGTGAAGCGGCCGAGCGAGCCGAGCGGCACGGGGCCGTTCGGCGTCGGCAGCGCGAGGCCCGCGAGTTTCGCCGGATCGACGCGATCGGCCTGCGGCGCGCGCAGGTCGACGGCGATCAGCTTGTCGCGCTCGCGATACTGCGTGACGGTCGTGCCGGACAGCGTCATCGCGAGGAAGCTCGACACGTCCTGCGACGTGACGTTCAGCTCGCGCGCCTTCTTCTGGTCGAGCTCGAAGCGCACCGAGCGTTCGGCCGGCTCGTCCCAGTCGAACTGCACGTTGACCGTGCGCGCATCGCCGCGCATCGTCGCCGCGACCTTCTCGGCGATCGAGCGGACCGTCGCGATGCTGTCGCCGCTCACGCGGAACTGCACCGGATAGCCGACCGGTGGCCCGTTCTCGAGCCGCGACAGCCGCCAGCGCACCGCAGGAAACCTGTCGCGCAGCGTGGTTTCGAGCCAGGTCGCGAGCTTCTCGCGATCCTCGACCGATTTCGCGGTGATCACGAACTGCGCGAAGTTCGGCAGTTGCAGCTGCTGGTCGAGCGGCAGGTAGAAGCGCGGCGCGCCGCTGCCGACGAAGTTCACCGAATGATCGATCTCGGGGCGCTTGTCGAGCACTTTCTCGAGACGCTCGGTCTCGCGCAGCGTCGCCGCGAACGACGCGCCTTCGGGCAGCCGCAGGTCGACCAGCAGCTCGGGCCGGTCGGAGCTCGGGAAGAACTGCTGCGGCACCAGCGAGAAGCTCATCATCGCCACGACGAAGAGGCCGCCCGTGATCAGCAGCACGACGAAGCGCCGCTCGATGCACCAGTCGATCCAGCCGCGCAGCCGCCGGTAGAAGCGGGTGTCGTAGATGTCGTGCTCGTGATCGTCGGGCAGGTGCGCCTCGTGCGCGTGCCGCTTGCGCTCGGGCAGCATGTGGAAGCCCAGCAGCGGGATCAGCACGACGGCCGCGAACCACGACGCGATCAGCGCGATCGCCGACACCTCGAAGATCGAGCGCGTGTATTCGCCCGTGCTCGATTTCGCGAGCGCGATCGGCAGGAAGCCCGATACCGTGACGAGCGTGCCCGTCAGCATCGGGAAGGCGGTGCTGGTGTACGCGAACGCGGCGGCGCGCGCGCGGCTGTAGCCCTGTTCGAGCTTCACGGCCATCATCTCGACCGCGATGATCGCGTCGTCGACGAGCAGCCCGAGCGCGAGTACGAGCGTGCCGAGCGACACCTTGTGCAGCCCGATGTCGAACAGGTACATGAAGAGGGCCGTCACCGCGAGCACGACCGGGATCGAGATCACGACGACCATCCCGGTGCGCAGCCCGAGCGACACGAGGCTCACGACCAGCACGATCGCGACCGCTTCGGCGACGGCTTCGAGGAAGTCGTCGACCGAATGCGAGACCGCGTGCGGCATGCTCGACACCTCGGTCAGCTTGAGGCCGGCCGGCAGTTGCGCCTGCAGATCCTTCGATTCGGCGTCGAGCGCCTTGCCGAGCCGGATCACGTCGCCGCCCGGCTGCATCGTGACGCCGATGCCGAGCACGGCCTTGCCGTTGCTGCGCATCTGCGTGACGGCCGGATCGTCGTAGCCGCGCCTGACGGTGGCGAGATCGCCGAGCCGGAACGTGCGGCCGTTGATGCGAAGCAGCGTATCGGCGATCGCGCCGACGTTGTCGAACTGGCCGCTCGGCCGCACGAACACGCGATCGTCGGCGGTCGTCAGCACGCCGGCCGAAGAAACGTCGTTCTGCGCGTTGATCGCCTGCCCGAGCTGCTGCGGCGAGATGCCGAGGCGCGTGAGCTGCGCGTTGTTGACCTCGATGAAGATTCGCTGATCGGGGTCGCCGAAATAGTCGACCTTGCCGACGCCCGGCACGCGCAGCAGCACGGTGCGCAACTGGTCCGCGTAGTCGTGCAGTTGCGCGGGCGTGAAGCCGTCGCCCTCGAGCGTCCAGATGTTGGTGTAGACGTCGCCGAATTCGTCGTTGAAGAACGGGCCCTGTACGCCGGGCGGCAGCGTATAGCCGATGTCGCCTACCTTCTTGCGGATCTGGTACCAGGTCTCGGGCACGTCCTTCACCGGCGCCGAATCCTTCATCGTGAAGAAGATCAGCGATTCGCCGGGACGCGAATAGCTGCGCAGGAAGTCGATGGCTGGCGTTTCCTGCAGCTTGCGGCCGATCCGGTCGGTCACCTGTTCCTGTACCTGCCGCGCGCTCGCGCCGGGCCAGAAAGTGCGGATCACCATCACGCGGAACGTGAACGGCGGGTCTTCGGATTGCGCGAGCCGCGTGTACGCGAGGATGCCGGCGAGCGTCGCGAGTGCGATCAGGTAGACGACCAGCGCCTGGTGGCGCAGCGCCCATGCGGACAGGTTGAACCGGCCTTCTTCGTGGGAGACGCTCACGATGCGAAGTCCTCCGGGTGCAGCGGCGCGATCGCGCGCACCTTCTCGCCCGCGCTGACCGTATGCACGCCCTGCAGCACGACGCGCTCGCCCGGTTGCAGCCCGTGCGACACGGTGACGGTGCGCTCGTTGAAGCGCGCGACGTCGACGCGGCGCAGTTCGAGCGTGTCGTCCTTCGTGCGCACGACCCAGACGGCCGGTTGCGCGCCGTCGTGGAACAGCGCGGTCGCGGGCAGCGTGATCGGCTGCGTATCGGCGGCGGCCGGCGCGCCGTCGAACGCGACGTCCGCGGTCATCCCGAGCCGGATCGCCGGATCGGGCGCGCCGAGCGTGAGTTTCACGCGATAGGTGCGGCTTTGCGGATCGGCGGCCGGCGCGATTTCGCGCACCTTCGCGGCGAACCGGCGGCCCGGCAGCGACGGCAGCGTGACGGTGGCCGTATGACCGGGCGCGAGCGAGGCGAGCGCGGCTTCGGGCACGTCGCTGACCACGTCGACGTCGCCCGACCACGCGAGCTGGTAGACCGGCTGGCCGGCCGACACGTTCTGTCCGGTATCGGCCTGTTCGGCGGTGATGATGCCCGCATGATCGGCGACGAGCGTCGCGTAGCGGAGCTGGTTCTTCGCGAGCGCGAGCTGCTGCTGCGCCTGGTCGCGTTGCGCGAGCGCCGACGCGTAGCTGTTCTGGGTCTGTTCGAGCTGTGCGGTCGCGATCAGGTTTTCGCGGGCCTGCGCGCGATCGCGGTCGAGCTGCTGCTTCGCGAAGGCGAGGGTGTGCGTCGCGGCATCGAGTTGCGCCTGCGCGCTCGCGGCATTCTTCTCGGCGTCGGACGGATCGAGCAGCGCAACGACCTGGCCGACCTTCACCGTATCGCCGAGCCGGACCCGGCGCTCGATGATCTTGCCGGCGATGCGGAACGACAGCGGGGTGGCGTAGCGCGGCTGGATGTCGCCGGGCAGCGTGCGCGCGGCCGCGAGCGTGTCGGCCCGTGCGGGCAGCGCGACGACGGGGCGCGGGGCGGGCGGTGCGGATTCTTTCGGATGACAGGCGGCAAGGACGAGCGCGGCGCCGATCAGCAGCGCGGCGCGGGAACCGGAGCGATTCACGAAACCCCCAGGTGAGGTGGAGCGGTACGAAGCCGGCAAGCGCGGCGGGCGCTTGCCCCGAGCGGCGCCGGCACCGGCGCACGCGGACAGACGAACGACATCTTCGGAAACTGTGGCGAATTCTAATACACACCTGTATTTGAATGCAAAGATGAATCTGAAAGGGAGGGGATGCTAGACTGCGCGTCATGAAACCACAGCGCTTAACTCGCGAGCAGAGCAGGGACCAGACGCGCGAACGTCTGCTGAAAGCCGCGCATCGAATTTTTCTGAAGAAAGGCTATGTGGCCGCGAGCGTCGAGGACGTCGCGGCGGCGGCCGGCTATACGCGCGGTGCGTTCTACTCGAATTTCCGCAGCAAGTCCGACCTGTTGCTGGAATTGCTGGAGCGCAATCACGCGGAGGTGCAAGCCGACTTCGAGGCGATTTTCGAAGGGGGCGGAACGCGCGAGCAGATGGAATCGATGGCGCTCGCGTATTACCGGACGCTGTTTCGCGACGACGAATACTCGCTGCTGTGGGGCGAGGCGAAGCTGCAGGCCGCGCGCGACGCGAAGTTCCGCGTGCGCTTCAACCAGTTCCTGCACGGCAAGCGCGTGCAGATGGCCGAATTCATCCAGCGCTTCGCCGAGCGGTCGGGCACGCCGCTGCTGCTGCCGGCCGACACGCTCGCGTTCGGGCTGATGTGCCTGTGCGACGGCGTGCAGTCGTACTACACGGCCGATCCGCAGCACGTGTCGGTCGACGCGGCGGAAGCGGTGCTCGCGGGATTCTTCGCGCGGGTGGTGCTGGGGCGTGCGCCGGACTGACGGCCGGCGCACGCCTGTCGCGATCTGCGGTGTTCAGTGCGGGGCGCCGGGCGGCACACGCAGCATGCGGGCCAGCGACGCCGCATAGTCGTGCGTCGGGTCCGAGATCGGCGACCGAACGACCGGGTGCGGATGCCCGAATGCTTCGACGAAGGTGTCGACGTGCGGAACGAGGCGCGCGCACAACGCGTCGGTTGCCGCATCGAGTTGCCGGTAGCCTGACGGGTCCATCACGCCTTCGCTGATCAGCCAGCCGCCGTGCCGCTGCGCACGATCGATCGCGAACAGCGCGGCGAGATCCCGCAGCAATGCGCGCGCCGGCTCGCTCGCGACCGCATCGACCGCGGCCAGCGCGGCATCCAGCGCGAGATTCAGCCCGTAGGCCTCCGCCGCATCGCGCGCACGCGGCAACAGCGGATTCCAGACGTCCAGCGAATCGACGCCGCTTGCGGTTCGGTCGTCGACCTGATCGGCGAGCGAGCGGATCAGTCGGCGTTCGCGCGCCCGCAGTGCGGCGATTGCATCACGCGCTGCCTCGGGCCAGTTGCTTCCGCCTTCATCCGATCCGGCCGACGCGGCAGGCGCCGCCGCGAGCGTGCGCGCCGTGTCGAGCAGAATCAGGAAGTTGTTGCCGCCCGCGTCGTTGAACACGTGGCCGAGCCCCTGATAGTCGAGATACCGGTTGACGAGCAGATCGCCGGCCACCCCGCAACGCAGCCGGCATTCGGCGGCCACTTCCTCGGCGGCCCACGCGGTCAGCGCCTTGACGAGCGCGAGCTTGCGATTGGTGGAACTCCACGGCGCCCACATCATGAACGACGAAGCCGTGCGATCCGGCTGCGCGCGACCATGCAGCGCCAGCGCCCATTCGCGCGCGGCTTCGTTCGCGAAGCAGGTCATCACGTACGACGTCGCGAGCGCGCGCAGCAGCGCACGCTGCTGCGTGCTGTAGCGCATGAGAGACGTTTCGGGCGCGATGCGGGCCATGCTCGAGCGATGCGTCGAGTAACGCAGCGCCTGGGCGACGCAGGTGCGCGATACGGCGGCCAGCCCGATCGCGCCCATCGCCCACACGTTTTCCGGCGCGGTCAGCGTGCGGACGAGACGGCCGTTCGGGTCACCGAGCGGATCGTGGAACCGTCCGTCGGTGTCGATCGACGCGCCGTCGGCCAGCCACGCATCGAACGGGACTCGCACGCGGTCGAAGCCGGCCAGGCCGTAATCGAACGGCACCAGCGGGATTTCGGCGGGCGCGGACAGGCGCACACCCGGCAGCGGGCCCTCGCGGGTGGACAAGTCCACCGCGAACGCGAAAACCCCGCAGTCGCGTTCGTCGACGATGACGCGTGCGCAGACGATACCGAGCTTGTCGAGATCGTTGACGCCGACGTTGGTGAACTTCAGCGCGCCATCGTCCGGCGTGTGCAGCACGAAGCTCCGGCTGGCGGCGTCGAAGCGCGCTTCGACGCGGGTGGCGAGCTGGCTGTTGCCGCCGCCGATTTCGGTGATCATGAACGCGCCGACCTTGCGGCCCGCCGCCAGTTCGCTCGCGTATTCCTGCGCACGGGCGTTGCCCTTGCCGAGTTCGACGAGTGAACCGATGCAGAGCCCGTAGTGGATCAGCGCGGCGATGCATAGCGACGGATCGTTGACGGCCGTCCATTCGGCGATCGCCGACAGCAGCGACGGGTCGGACAGGTTGCCGGCCGCGGCCGGCAACCTGCCGGCGAGCTTGACGAGGCGATCGTAGGTCGAGCGATGCAGGTCGACCGAATGCCGATCGAGCGGCTTGTCGAAGTCCGCGCTCGACAGCAACTGGATCAGCAGACGGCGATGGTCTGGCGTCGTGAGACCGGAAAGCGTATCGCGGATTTCGTCGATTTCGGGTGCGATAGTCGGTCGGGCCGACGGTGATCCTGATATTCCGCCATTTTCCAGTTGGTATGCATTCATTGCAGGGCCCCCGTATGATTTAAATTGAATGGGAATGAATCGGTTTCGCGAGTCGGTGAATAAGTTCGCGCATCCGGCAGCGCGGCTTTAATGCTGCGATTCATGATGCCGGTCATGCTCAGGTCGATATAGATCGAATCCCGCCCGACCTGGCTGTGCTCGAGCACGGCCGGCATGTAATACGGTTTGGTGAAGCAGTCCGCCAGCGCGCGGGCGATATCGTCGGTATCCGTGTAGCGCCGACACGCGACGGCCGAATAGACCGGTACACGGAAGCGGTTGCGCGGCAATCGCGCGATCGCATCGTGGAACCGATCCGCGGCCGTCCACAGCGCGGGATGGTGAGCCGGATACGGAATCGGCAGCGAGTGCAGCTTGATACCTCGGCGGCTCGCAAATGCGGTCAACGTGTCGAGCGCCGTATGCGGGCCGCTGACGACCGTCTGTCGCGGCGCGTTGACGCACGCGAGCACC
This sequence comes from Burkholderia sp. MSMB1459WGS, assembly GCF_001534535.1. NCBI lineage: Bacteria > Pseudomonadati > Pseudomonadota > Betaproteobacteria > Burkholderiales > Burkholderiaceae > Burkholderia > Burkholderia sp. MSMB1459WGS. The sequence goes on along the minus strand of NZ_LPMU01000050.1, from coordinate 37,457 downwards.
AGCCGCTCGTGGGCAATTTCGTCGAGGAGCGCCCGCGTATCGGTTTCCGACGCCGCGACCGCGGTCATGCCGCCGCGTCCCGCGAACGGCCGGAACGCGTCGTTGAGCGCGAGGACGGCACGCACGCCGTCGGCTACGGACCATACGCCCGAGCAGACGAGCGATCCGATTTCGCCGAGGCTCTGGCCGATGATCGCAACAGGCCGCACGTGCTGCCGTTCGAGGAAGCGGTGCACGCAGACCGCGGTGGCGAATGCCGACAGTTGCGGGATGCCGACGGGAACGGCGGCCGAGGCATTTCCAAGCAGCACGTTTCGCAGCAGCCGCGGCTCGTGATCGTAGGGTTCCTCGCGCAGTATGGCTTCGATGTCGTCGAGCGTCTCGTCGATGCATTCGCGGGCCGGCGGACTTCGCTCGTAAAGCGATTTCAACGCGGCGGACGGACTATCTCCCTGGCCCGGAATCACATAGATTGCGGGCGTGCTTGAATAGCTGGAACTGGTTTCCATTTTTCCCTCGTAACGGTTTTGAATCGATTGTTTTGCAGCGGAAGTTTGATTTTTGTAATTTTTAAATGCCTGACTGGTTTTCAATCGCTGCAACGACGAAGGATAGGTAATTTATTTTTTATTTTCTGGGTAGTCGACTCTATTGATTCGGGTGAAATGAAACAATGGAGCGTTGATTTTCCGTGCAGGATTTTCCGGGCGAGAAAACGGAAATTCCGCTCGTGCAAATATTTTGAAACACGTGCGGCGGTAGAGGCGGCGCGACGTCGGCGCGCGCCGGCCGAAGCGGACGGGAGGAGGCGGGAAGCGTTGCGCGGGATGAGGGGCGGCACGGCCGCCGGTCAGCGCTCGCCGGTCATCCGCCGGTACGCGTCGAGCAGCGACGTCTTGTAGACGACGCCCGCGAGCGTCGGCTCGGCTTCGCTCTCGATCACCGGCAGCCGTTCGCCCTGGAACGCCATGAAGCGCTCGAGCGCGGTCGCGAGCGGCATGTCGGGCGTGAGCAGCGGAAACGGCGTATGCGCGTAGTGCGCGGCCGTCTTGTCGGTCGTGTCGCGCTTGTCGAGCAGGTCCGACGTGATGTCCTTCAGCGCGACCGCGCCGCGAAAGCGCCCGGCGTCGTCGGTCACGTACAGGTACTTCACCGGATATTCGAGAAACACGCGCGTCATGTCGGCGACGCTCGCGGTGAGCGGCACGACCGTCTGCGCGGGCTGGATCAGCTCGCGCATCTGCGTGGTGCGCAGGCGCTGCCGTTCCTGCGCGTCCTGGTAGTGGTGCAGCGTGATCTCGTACATCGACGTCGTGCCCGTCGCGCGCGCGACGAAATACGCGAACACGCACGACACCAGCAGCGGCAGCACGACCTGATAGCTCAGCGTCATCTCGAAGATCATCAGGATCGCCATCAGCGGCGCCTGCGTGGCGCCCGCCATGAACGCGCCCATCCCGACGATCGCGTACGCGAAATACGCGGACGTATGGCCCGGCCACAGCGCGTCCATCGCGAGCCCGAACAGCGAGCCGAACACGGCGCCGACGAACAGCGTCGGCGTGAACACGCCGCCGATCGCGCCCGAGCCGGCCGTCGCGGCGGTCGCGATCACCTTGAACACGAGTACCGCGACGAGCGCCTGCCAGGTCCACGGCGAATGGAGGATGTGGTTCACGACGCTGTAGCCGTTGCCCCACACGTCCGGAATCCACACCGAGATCACGCCGACGACGAGGCCGCCGAGCGCGAGCCGCACGGGCAGCGGTACAGGCAGCCGCTTGAACTGCGCTTTCGACGCGTCGAGCAGATGCAGGAACTGCGGCGCCAGCACGCCGCATAGCGTGCCGAGCACGACGAACAGCAGCACCTCGGGGCCCGTCACGGCCGGAAACACCGGCATCTCGTACGGCGGCCGGTAGCCGGCGAATTCTCGCATCACGATGTTCGCGACGACCGACGCGACGACCATCGGCCCGAAGCTCTCCATCGCGATCGTGCCGAGCACGATTTCCGACACGAAGAACGCGCCGGCGATCGGTGCGTTGTAAGCGGACGTGATGCCGGCCGCCGCGCCGCAAGCGACCAGCAGGCGCAGGCGCGGCGGGTCGAAGTGCGCGAAGCGGCCGACGAGCGACGCGGCGAGCGCCGCGAGCTGCACCATCGGCCCTTCGCGGCCGATCGAGCCGCCGCTGCCGATCGTCAGCAGCGACGACAGGCTGCGCCACAGGCTCTGCCGCACCGGTACGACGCCGTTGCCGAGCGCGACCGATTCCATGTAGTCGGTCTTGGCGGCCTGCCGGTCGCCGCGCGTCGCGAGCAGCAGCACGCAGCCGGCAAGGAAGCCGCCCGCGGCCGGCATCCAGAACCGCACGTACCACGGCAAGCGCTTCGCCATCTGCACGAAGCTGCCGCTGTGCCCCGAGATCAGGTGCTGCATCAGGTCGATGCCTTCGCGGAACGCCATCGTGGCAAAGGCGCCGCCGACGCCGACGATGGCCGACCAGATCAGCATCGTATGGGCGTCCGACAGGCGGAACAGCGTTTGGGCGCGAGTGCGCAGCTTCAGCAGAAACGAGAGCACGGCTGAAAGGGGGCGATGGAAAACGACGCGAAGCATAGCACTGCGCCGCGCCAGCGGGACCTTCCCGTCGGGCGCGGCGCGCGAACCGTCACGGACGTGCGGCTCAGCCAAGCCAGTGCTGCACGGCCCAGGTGATCCCGTAGCCGCCGGCGATCAGCCACACGTACAGGATCAGGCCGGTCATCAGCGCACGCGGGCCGGCCGCGCGGATCTGTGCGACACGCGTTTCGATGCCGAGTGCGGTCATGGCCATCGTCAGCGCGAAGGTGTCGAGCACGTTCAGCGTATGTGTGACGTCCGCAGGCAGCACGTTCAGCGAATTGACGATCACGAAACCGAGGAAGCCGAGCGCGAACCAGGGAACCGCCACCTTGCGCCTGGCTTGCGCGCCGCCGGCCGCGCCGCGGGCCGAGCGCGCCGAACGGGCGAGCCACCAGCCGAGCGCGAGCAGCACCGGCACCAGCAGCATCACGCGCGTCATCTTCACGATCGTCGCGACGTGCGCGACCTGCGGGCTGATGTCGCTCGCCGCGCCGACCACCTGCGCGACTTCGTGGATCGTGCCGCCGAAGAACAGGCCGAGGCCGGCCGGATCGAGGTTCAGCAAGCCGGCGTGATAGGCGACCGGGTACAGGAACATCGACAGCGTGCCGAACAGCACGACGCTGCCCACGGCCATCGCGCTCTGGTGCGGCTTCGACTGCAGCGTCGACTCGAACGCGAGCACGGCGGCCGCGCCGCAGATCGCGCTGCCGGCGGCGGTCAGCAGCGCGGCGTCGCGATCGAGCTTCATCAGCTTCATGCCGACCCAGGTGCCGATCGCGAGCGTGCTGACGACGATCAGCACCGACACCGCGAGGCCCGGCAGCCCGACCTGCGCGATTTCCTGCAGGCTCACGCGCAACCCGAAGAACGCGACCGCGATGCGCAGCAGCTTGCGTGCGGAGAAATCGACACCGGCCGCCCAGCTGGCCGGCATGCCGTCGCGCAGGCCGTTGCCGTACAACGCCCCGGCGACGATGCCGACGATCAGCGGCGACAGGCCGAGCCCCTCGATCGCGGGAAGCTGGGACAGGCTCGTGACGGCGGCGGTGAACAGCGCGACGAACAGCACGCCGTTCAACTGGCCGCGCATCGACGGCGCGGCATGGCTGAGAGGGGGAGTCGGGGCAGTGGACATGGAGGCACCGTGATGGAGCGTGTGGCGATGGTGTAATCCTAATTTCGTTATATCGATATGAAAAATTGTGATTTGTGACGTAAACTATCCGGAAAGCCGATAATTCATCCTCATGACCCCGGATCAACTGATAACGTTCGCCGCCGTCGCCGAGCATCTGAACATCAGCCGCGCCGCCGTGGCGCTGCATCTGTCGCAGCCGGCCGTGTCGGGCCAGTTGCGGCTGCTGCAGGACGAGTTCGGCGAGCCGCTGTACCAGCGCGACGGCCGCGGCATCCGCCTGACGCCGGTCGGCGAGCAACTCGCGCAATACGCGAGGGCGCAGCGCGACACGTTCGCGCAGGCGCGTGCGTTTCGAGACGCGATACGCGGGCTGGAGGCCGGCACGCTGCGCATCGGCGCGAGCACGACGCCCGCGAGCTACCTGCTGCCGTATCTGATCGCGGCGTTCCAGCCGCGCGCGCCGCGCGTGTCGATCCAGACGATGAGCGGCAATACGGCCGACGTGGTCGCGGCGCTGCCGTCGCTCGACATCGCGCTGATCGAAGGGCCGCCCGGCGAGGCGTTGCCGCCGGGCACGGCCGTGCACGCGTGGCACGAGGACGAGATCGTCGCGATCGTGCCGGCCGGCCATCCGCTCGCGGCGCCCGGCTACGACGCCGGCGTGACGCTCGACGCGCTCGCCGCGCATCCGCTCGTGCTGCGCGAGGCGGGTTCCGCCGTGCGGCAGCTCGTCGAGCGCGCGTTCGCGCATGGCGGCGCGCCGATGCGCGTCGCGTTCGAGATCGCGGGGGTAGAGGCGGTGAAGGAGGCCGTGCGCGCAGGGATGGGCGTCGGGTTCGTGTCCGCGATGTCGCTGCGTCACGAAGACGCCGCGCTCGTGCCGCGCTCGCTGGCGCCCGCGCCGCTCACGCGGCATTTCTCCATCCTCGTGCCGCATGGCGGCGCACCGTCGCGGGTCGCCGCGCAATTCCTCGAAATGAGTCTCGCGCAGGACCTCGCGTAGGCGCTCGCAGTCGCGCCGGGAACACGCGTTGCATACGGTTGCGCGCGCATTCGCGCGGCGAAACGGCCTTAGGGATTTCCTCTATGGCGTGGGTCCGACGCGAGGCGCACCATCCGTCTCAAGCAAATGGAACCGGTTCCATTCCGGTTGAAAAAGGGCAACATGGCAGACATCGTGATCGTGGCGAGCGCATTCGGGATGGACCGGGTGCGCCAGGAGGGCCACAGTGCATTCATCGCCACCGTGGCGGCATCCGGGGCGGCCGGTTTCGAGGTGCGGCGCGAGTTGTTCGCGTCGGACGACGACACGGCGCCCGGCGCGCTGGCCGTGCTCGGTGCGCAGATCGCCGGCCACGGGCTATGGTCGGTCTATTCGACCCCGGACTCGCTGTACACCGAAACGGGGGCGCTCGATGCCAACGCATTGCGCGACGCGCTCGCGCAAGCCGACGCGCTCGGCGCGCGCTTCGTGAAATTCCAGCTCGGCGGCTTCGCCGGCGACGCGCAGGCAGCCGAGATCGTCGCGCTGTCGCGCGGCGCGCGGGCCCGCGTGGTGGTCGAGAACGGCCAGCTCGAGGTCGGCGGCGCGTTCGCGCAGTTCCGCGGGCTGTTCGACGCGTTGTCCGACGCCGGCATGCCCGATGCGCTCGGCATGACGTTCGACATCGGCAACTGGCAGTGGCGCGGTGAAGCGCCGCTCGATTGCGCGCAGGTGCTCGCGCCGCATGTGGAATACATTCACTGCAAGACCATCGAAGGCGAGGGCGCGCGTCGGTTCGCCGCCGCGCCTGCGCCGAACGATCCGCTCGTGACCGGCGTACTCGCCGCGCTGCCGCAGCACGCACCGCGCGGCATCGAGTTCCCGTTCGACGCGGCCGACCTGGCCGGCGATGCCTGCCGGCGCGTCGCGTGGCTTGCGACCGCGTGACGGCGGAAGGATCCTGAGGAGTTCAGTCATGAAAACAGCACTCGATGTCGTGACCTACGGCGAAGCGATGGCGATGTTCGTCGCGACGGAGCCGGGCCATCTCGCGCACGCCGGGCAATTCGCGAAGCGGATCGCGGGCGCCGATCTCAACGTCGCGATCGGCCTGTCGCGGCTCGGCTTCCGGGTTGGCTGGATGAGCCGGGTCGGCCGCGATTCGTTCGGCCGCTACGTGCTCGACACGCTGGCGCGCGAGGGAATCGACGCGTCGTGCGTGACCGTCGATCCGCGCTACCCGACCGGCTTCCAGCTGAAGTCGCGCAACGACGACGGCAGCGATCCGACGGTCGAATATTTCCGCAAGGGCTCGGCGGCGAGCCATCTGTCGTGCGACGACTACGTGGCCGACTACGTGCTCGGCGCGCGTCATCTGCACCTGACGGGCGTCGCGCCGGCGATTTCGGCGACGTCGTGCGAACTTGCGTTCCGGCTGGCGCGCGAGATGCGTGCGGCCGGCAAGACGATCTCGTTCGACCCGAACCTGCGCCCGACGCTGTGGCCGTCCGCCGACGTGATGGCGAAGACGCTGAATGCCCTCGCGACGCTCGCCGACTGGGTGCTGCCGGGCCTCGCCGAAGGTCGGCAATTGACCGGGCACGACACGCCGGCCGACATCGCAGGCTTCTATCTCGCCCAGGGCGCGCGCGGCGTCGTGATCAAGCTGGGCGAGCAAGGCGCGTATTTCCGCACGGCCGACGGCCGCGAAGGCACCATCGCCGGCGAGCGCGTCGAGCGCGTCGTCGATACGGTCGGCGCCGGCGACGGCTTCGCGGTCGGCGTGGTCAGCGCGCTGCTCGAAGGCCGGAGCGTCGAGCAGGCGGTCGCGCGCGGCAACCGGATCGGTGCGCTCGCGATCCAGGTGATCGGCGATTCGGAAGGGTTGCCGACGCGCGACGCGCTCGACCGTCTCGAAAGTGTCGACGATCGCGCCGATCGCTTAGAGGAAACCGTCACCGCGCAATGAGAGGCCGGACACGGCACAATCCGCGGATCCATTTCGTGCGCGACGCACGGTAGTTTTGTTCGAGGCCGGGCGGGCGCTGGCGCCCACTGCGGTCCATATACGGAGACACTCTCATGGCAGCCAATCTCGCAGCCCGTCGGTGGTGGACGATCATGCCGATCGTCTTCATCACGTACAGCCTCGCTTACCTCGATCGCGCGAACTACGGGTTCGCGGCGGCGGCCGGCATCAACCAGGATCTCGGGATCAGCAAGGGCCTGTCGTCGCTGATCGGTGCACTGTTCTTCCTCGGCTACTTCTTCTTCCAGATCCCCGGCGCGATCTACGCGGAACGCCGCAGCGTGAAGAAGCTCGTATTCGTCAGTCTCGTGCTGTGGGGCGGCTGCGCGGCCCTGACCGGCGTGGTCAGCAACATCCCGTCGCTGATGGCGATCCGCTTCGTGCTGGGCGTCGTCGAGGCGGCCGTGATGCCGGCGATGCTGATCTACATCAGCAACTGGTTCACGAAGAACGAGCGCTCGCGCGCGAATACGTTCCTGATCCTCGGCAATCCGGTCACCGTGCTGTGGATGTCGATCGTGTCCGGTTATCTCGTGCATGAATTCGGCTGGCGCCACATGTTCATCGCCGAAGGCGTCCCGGCCGTCATCTGGGCCGTGTGCTGGTGGCTCCTCGTGCAGGACAAGCCGGCCGATTCGCCGTGGCTCAGCGCGCAGGAAAAGCGCGACCTCGACGCCGCGCTCGCAGCCGAGCAGGCCGCGATCAAGCCGGTCCGCAACTATGGCGAGGCGTTCCGCTCGCCGGCCGTGATCAAGCTGTGCGCGCAGTATTTCTGCTGGAGCATCGGCGTGTACGGTTTCGTGCTGTGGCTGCCGTCGATCGTGAAGAACGGTTCCGATCTCGGGATGGTCGCGACCGGCTGGCTGTCCGCGCTGCCGTACCTGGCCGCGACGGTCGCGATGCTCGCCGCGTCGTGGGCGTCCGACAAGGTCGGTTCGCGCCGCGGCTTCGTGTGGCCGTTCCTGCTGGTCGGCGCGGCCGCCTTCGCCGCGTCGTACGCGCTCGGTTCGTCGCATTTCTGGATCTCGTATGCGCTGCTGGTCGTCGCGGGCGCCGCGATGTATGCGCCGTACGGCCCGTTTTTCGCGATCGTGCCGGAACTGCTGCCGAAGAACGTCGCCGGCGGCGCGATGGCGCTGATCAACAGCATGGGCGCGCTCGGCTCGTTCGTCGGCTCGTATTTCGTCGGCTACCTGAACGGTGCGACCGGGTCGCCCGTCGCGTCGTACGCGTTCATGAGCGCCGCGCTCGTCGCCGCGGTGATCCTCACGCTGTCCGTCAAACCCCAGGCGCGCGATGCGCATCCGCTCGCCGCGCCGCTGCAAGGAAAATGAAACGATGAAGCCCCGTATCGTCGCGTACAAGCCGCTGCCCGATGACGTTCTCGCGTACCTGCGCGAGCATGCGGAGGTCGTGCAGGCCGACGGCGCCGACGCGCTCGCCGTTGCGCTCGGCGACGCGGACGGCGCGATCGGCGCGAGCCTGAAGGTCACGCCGCAAATGCTCGACCGCGCGCCGCGGCTGAAGGCGTGGTCGACGATCTCGGTCGGCTACGACAACTTCGACGTCGCCGATCTCACGCGGCGAGGCATCGTGCTCGCGCATACGCCGGACGTGCTGACCGAGTCGACGGCCGATACGGTGTTTTCGCTGATCCTGGCCTCCGCACGGCGCGTGGTCGAACTGGCCGAATGGGTGAAGGCCGGCCACTGGCATCGCAGCATCGGCCCGGACCTGTACGGCACCGACGTGCAGGGCAAGACGCTCGGCATCGTCGGGCTCGGGCGGATCGGCGGCGCGGTCGCGCGGCGCGCGGCGCTCGGCTTCCGGATGCAGGTGCTGTACGCGAACCGGTCCGCGCATGCCGAGGCCGAGACGCAGTACGGCGCCCGGCGCGTGACGCTCGACGCGCTGCTCGCGCAGTCGGATTTCGTGTGTCTGCAGGTGCCGCTGTCGCCCGACACGCGCCACCTGATCGGCGCGCCCGAATTCGCGAAGATGAAGCGCAGTGCGATCCTGATCAACGCGTCGCGCGGGTCCGTCGTCGACGAAGCCGCGCTGATCGACGCGCTGCGTTCGGGGACGATCCGCGGCGCGGGGCTCGACGTGTTCGAGAAGGAGCCGCTGCCGACGGATTCGCCGCTGCTGCAGATGAAGAACGTCGTCGCGCTGCCGCATATCGGCTCGGCGACGCACGAGACGCGCCATGCGATGGCGCGCTGCGCCGCGGAAAACCTGGTCGGCGCGCTGGCCGGCACGCTGCGCACGAATCTCGTCAATCCGGATGCGCTGGCGCACGCCTGAACTGCCTCCGGCAACCGGCTGGCGCGGCGCCGGCGCCGTTAGAGTCGATGGTCTTGGTGCCGGCGGGCCGGCTGCGTTATGATCGCCCGCTCTCGTCGCATCGACGGCCGGCCGTGCGGCCGGCGGCGTCGGGCGACGGGCATCCGCGCCGGCTCCGGTGCGGCCGACTGCCGTAGCACGCGACTGGCGGGCGCTGCGCGAGCGCGAAGCACCGGGCCGGCGCAGGCGCCGATGCGCCAGGACAGGGGAGGCCGCCGGTTGGCTTACGTTTCCAACAACAATGGTCCGTCTGCTCACGAAGCGGCGCGGATCGTACGTCGCGAGGCACGACAGTGACCGATTCGCAACCTTCCACGACGCGTCCGGCGACGATCAGCGACGTCGCGCGCGAGGCCGGCACGGGCAAGACCAGCGTTTCGCGCTACCTGAACGGCGAGACGCATGTGCTGTCCGTCGATCTGCGCCAGCGGATCGAAGCGGCCATCGCGCGGCTCAACTACCGGCCGAACCAGATGGCGCGCGGGCTCAAGCGCGGCCGCAACCGGCTGCTCGGCATGCTCGCGGCCGACCTGACCAATCCTTACACCGTCGAAGTGCTGCAGGGCGTCGAGGCCGCGTGCCATGCGCTCGGCTACATGCCGCTCATCTGTCACGCGGCGAACGAAGTCGAGATGGAGCGCCGCTTCCTGCAACTGCTCACGACCTACCGCGTCGAAGGGCTGATCGTCAACGCGCTCGGCGCCGACGAAGACGTGCTGCGCCCGTTGCGCGGCGCGGGCATTCCGGCCGTGCTCGTCGATCGCACGGTCGAGGGCTTCGAGGCCGACCTGATCGGCCTCGACAACGACGACGCGATCGAGACGGCGCTCGCGCATCTGGTTGAACGCGGTTTCGACGCGATCCATTTCGTCGTGCAGCCGTTCGAGCGCGTCAGCTCGCGGCGCGTGCGCGAGGCCGCGTTCCGCGCGGCGCTGGCGGCGCGCGGGCTGGCGGTGCCGTCGACGGTCGTGCTCGACCTGAACGCCCCCGACGCGGCTGCGGCGGCGCTCGCCGACGTCGATGCCCGCATCGATCACGCGGCCCGGCGCGGCGTGCGCGCGGCGCTGTTCGCCGCGAATGCGCCGGTCGCGCTGGCGATCGCGCGCCACCTGCGCGCGCGCTTCGGCGCCGCGTGGCAGCAGCAGGCGGCGCTGCTGTCGATCGACGATCCGGAGTGGGCCGAGCTGATCGGCATCACGACGATCCGCCAGCCCACCTACGAAATCGGCTACAAGGCCGTCGAATTCGTGCACGAGCGGATCGACGGCGCGGCGGGCGACGTGCGCGTCGCGATGCTGCCCGGCGAGCTGATTGCGCGCGCGTCGACCGCAAGCTGAGTATCATTCGGGGCACGCGGCGCATCAGGTGCGCTGCCTCGAACCAAGGAAATACATGACTGTCGCTCCCGTCACGCTGGCGGCGCTGATCGCCGCCACGCTGATCATCGCGCTGCTGCCGCTCGTCCTCTACCGCATCCTGCGCAAGCCGCTTGCGCTCAATCGCCGCGACACGATCGTCGGCGTCGCCGTCTTCACGCTGTTTGCCATGATCCTCGAGCGCGCGTTCCATGGGCTCGTGCTGAGCCACACGCCCGAGGACGGCTGGCTCACGCAGCCGCTCGCGTTCGTCGCGTACAGCGTGTTCGCGACCGCCGTGTTCGAGGAAGTCGGCCGCTATCTCGGGATGCGTGTCCTGAACCGCCGCTATGGCGCATCGGACGGCGATGGGCGCGGCATCGGCTACGGGATCGGCCACGGCGGCGCCGAAGCGTGGTTCGTCGGCGTGCTCGTGTGGGGCCAGTGGTCGTATCTCGGGTGGCTCGCGAGCCGCGGCCAGCTCGAGGCGCAATTGTCCGACCTGCCGGTCGACACCGTCGTGCGGCTGCACATGATGCTCGCGACGCTGTCGGTCCAGTCGATCCTGCTGTTGCTGCTCGAACGCTGCGCGGCGTTCGCGGTGCAACTGGCGCTGTCGGTGCTGGTATGGCGCGGCGTGCGGGCAGGCCGAATGGCCGTGTTGCCGCTCGCGATCGTGCTGCATGCGCTCGCGGCGACGCCGGCGCTGCTGTACCAGGTGCGCGTGCTGCCGGCCGCGTGGGTCGAGGCCGCGTATGTCGTGCTGGCCGCGATCCTGGCGATCGTGCTGGTGAAGGCGTGCCGGCCGTCGCGTGCGGCGGCCTGACGGGAGAGACGGAGTGGACGACTATCTGATCGAATGCCGGAGCGCGGAATTCGACGCGCTCGCGCGTGTGATCTGCGATCTGTTTCCGGAGCAGACGCGCTTCGCCGAAAGCAGCGACGCGCGCGGGCGCTTCCTGTCCGTGCACTGGCTGGCGATGCGTTTCGGCGCGACGCCGAAGCGGATGACGCTCGACATCCGGATCGTGCCGGCCGCGCTCGCGCGCTACCTGGCGCTCAAGCCGATGCAGCGCGCGCGCAGCCATGCGGTGCTGCATGCATATACGGAAGCGATGCTCGGATCGCTCGAAGAGCGGCACGCGGCCGGCGAGGCCGTCGAACGCGAGGCGGAACTCGAACTCGACGAAGACTTTGCGTGAGCGGCGGCGCCGGCCCCGGGCCGGTGCGGTGCATTACGCGGGTGCATTACGCGTCGCGATAGACCTGAGCGAAGCGCTGCGCCTGCACGACGCCGTAGTCGCCGGGCGCGTATTGCATCACCCAGTCGCCCGCGACGCCGCGCAGCGTGTCGCCGTTCTCCGAGCGGGCGATCGTAAACGGTTCGTCCATCCGGCGTGCGAGCACGACGGTCGGCCGATTGCGGTAAGCGCCCGGCGCGCCGTGCGCGAGCGCCGGATCGGCGGGCAGGTATTTGGCGTCGAAGCGCGCGCGCGACACGACCCAGCGGTCGCCGGTCGAGCCGGTGATCAGCGCGTCGCCCACACCATAACGGTTCGGGCCTTCGAGGCTCATCAGTTCGCCGTCGGCCTCCGCGAAGGACACGGCGACGGTTTCGTCCTTGACGACGCGACGGGCCTGCGGATCGGTACGCAGATCGAGTTGCTTGAGTTCGAGCATGGCGGGGAAGGGCGGGAAAGCGGGAAAAGCCGGGAGCTTATCCCGAATTCGGCGCGCCGTGTGACGCGCCGATGCCGCCGGGGGCGCGGCGCCGTTCGGCCCGGACGAGCCGGCACGGCGCCGACGGGGAGGGCGTCAGGGCTGCGCGGGTGCGCTCGCGGCCGGCGCGGCGGCTGCGCTGCCTTCCTTGCCCTTCGTCTTGCCCTTGCCGCGGTGCTCGCCGCCGTGGTGCAGCCAGTTGCGGAAGGTCGTGTCGGCCAGCGCCTTCTGTTCGGCCGGGAAGCTCTCGTAGAGCGGCGCGAAGGCGTCGGCGAGCTTCTTTGCACCGTCGGCGTTCGCCTGCGACAGTTCCGCGTACTGCTTCATGTCGTCGAGCGCGGACACGTCGTGCTTGGCCATCCGTTCGCCGTAGAGGCGGCCCATCGTTGCGCCGTTGTCGCGCATCGTATCGGCGAACGTCTTCCATTGCGGCTCCTGCGCCGACGTGATCTTCAACTGGTCGTGCAGGTACTTGATGCGCTGCTCGATGCGCGCTTCGTGGCGTGCCGCGCGCTGTTCGGCGCTCGGGGCCGACGCGGCGGCCGTCATGGCCGGCACCTGGGCGGGCGCTTGCGGCTGCGCCGGGGTTTGCGCGAACGCGCTGGCTGCAACGACGAGCGTAGCGAGGGTGAGCGAGATTTTCTTCATGGTTGGCTCTCCGGGGTGGTGTCTTGCGAGCGGGCGCGGCGGCCATCGCCGCCAGCGCGCATCTCGCGTCGCCCGCTATTAGTAGCACGTTGCATGCAGTGCGGCAGCGAATGCGACACTTGCTTACATCCGATACGAATCGAAATCGAAAGGTTCGAATCCGGGCCATGCCGGTTGGGCGCGCCGGCGTTCGGCGCTATCATCCCGTCACTTTCCACTCTGCCGGCACATGCGTACCGGCCCAGCGTCATGCGTCCACCCCGCCTCGACCAACTCGACGATCTCGACCGGCAACTCGTCGCGCTGCTGCAAGCCGATGCGCGCGCCAGCGTCGCGGATCTCGCGCGCCAGCTCGACGTGGCGCGCACGACGGTCGTCGCACGGATCGCGCGTCTCGAACGCACCAACGTGATCGCCGGGTACAGCGTGCGACTGGGGCAGGACGTGCTCGACGCCAGCATCTATGCGTACGTCGGCATCATCCTCACGCCGAAGTTCGGCAAGGACGTATTGCGCAAGCTCGACCGGATGCCGGAAGTCCAGCTGCTGTGCGCGGTGAGCGGCGAGTACGACTATGTCGCGTGGCTGCGCGCCGATTCGCCCGAACGGCTCAACGATCTGCTCGACCAGATCGGCACGCTCGAAGGCGTCGAGCGCACGACGACGTCGATCATCCTGTCGCGCAAGATCGATCGCGGGACGATCGGCGGCTGACCGGTCGCATGCCGCGCCGCGCACGACCGCGCGAGCGTGGTGCGGATTGGGTGGCGTCGCGGGCGCCCGGCCTGGCGTCGGGTGCATGCCCGCACGCATTCGTCTTGACCTTTGCTGTACGTCGTGATCGGCACGGGTTTCCGCCATCATCCTTTCGCGCACTTCGCGCATCTCTCCCGAATCTCCTTTCGCATTCCGCGTCGACCGGCGCGCCGCATCCGACGCATGGGCTGTTCGTGTGTCCGGTGCCACGCCGTGCGTCCTCGTCTTCGTCGTTGCAACGTGCAACCGCTAACGACCGGTTTGCGACAGCACCGCTACGCCTTTTTTAGGCGCTTCTTGAATGAGTATGTCATTTCGGCGAAATACATCGTCATAACGTCGAAATTATCGGTCGTTTCGCATCATTCTTCGTCTTGGAACTGATTTTGAGCGTCCCTACACTGTGTGCATGGCTCGACGCCGTCCACAACACCAAACCCATCATCAGGAGATAAGCGCATGAAAATCGCCATCGTCGGCGCAGGTCTGATCGGCCACACCATTGCTCACATGCTGCGTGAAACGGGGGACTACGAAGTCGTCGCGTTCGACCGCGACGCGGATGCGCTCGCGAAGCTGTCGCGCGAAGGCATCGCGACGCAGCGGGTCGATTCGGCCGACGCGAATGCGATTCGCGAAGCAGTGAAGGGTTTCGATGCGCTCGTCAACGCGCTGCCGTACTATCTCGCGGTCAACGTGGCCGCCGCCGCGAAGGCTGCCGGCGTTCACTACTTCGACCTGACCGAGGACGTGCGCGCCACGCACGCGATCCGCGAACTGGCCGACGGCTCCGATCGCGCGTTCATGCCGCAGTGCGGCCTTGCGCCGGGCTTCATCGGCATCGCCGCGCACGAGCTCGTGAACGGCTTCAGTGAAGTGCGCGACGTGAAGATGCGCGTCGGCGCGCTGCCCGAATATCCGACCAACGCGCTGAAGTACAACCTCACGTGGAGCGTCGACGGCCTGATCAACGAATACTGCCAGCCGTGCGAAGCGATCCGCGACGGCCGCAAGCAATGGGTGCAGCCGCTCGAAGGCCTCGAACACTTCTCGCTCGACGGCACCGAATACGAAGCGTTCAACACGTCGGGCGGCCTCGGCACGCTGTGCGAAACGCTGTCGGGCAAGGTCGAGACGCTCGACTACAAGTCGGTGCGCTATCCGGGCCACCGCGAGCTCGTCCAGTTCCTGCTGGAAGACCTGCGCCTGTCGACCGACCGCGACACGCTGAAGTCGATCATGCGTCGCGCGGTGCCGTCGACGAAGCAGGACGTCGTGCTCGTATTCGTCACGGTGACGGGCGTGAAGGACGGCCAGCTGGTGCAGGACGTGTTCACGCGCAAGATCTTCGCGAAGGACGTGTGCGGGATGCACATGAGCGCGATCCAGATCACGACGGCCGGCGCGATGTGCGCGGTGCTGGATCTGTTCCGCGAAAAGAAGCTGCCGCAGAGCGGTTTCATCCCGCAGGAAAAGGTGTCGCTGAAGGCGTTCCTGTCGAACCGCTTCGGCAAGCTGTACGACGGCGGCACGATGGAGCGCGTGCACGCGGTCGCCTGACCGAGGTTGCGGGACCATTCGCCAGTCTCTGGCACGAGGGCCGTACGACGCCGGAAGCGCAGCAGCGCTTCCGGCGTTGTTTTTTGAGGAATCGGGAAGGGCGCCTGGCCGTGCGATCAGGCCGGCAGCGGCGGCACGATCGTCGCGGGTTGCGGCGGCGGCACGATGCGGTACAGCAGCGCGTCGATGTCCGCATCGGACGGCGCGGTGTTGTCGAACATCACGATGCCGTCGCATTCACGGCCGGTCGGCACGAAGCGGCGTTGCCGGTATTCGTCCCAGTGCGCGAGCTTGTACGCATCGTTCGGGTTGGCGCGCGCGACGATCCGCTGGTGCGCGACGTCTTCCGACGTGTGAACCCATACGACCGTCAGCGCGACGTCGGGCGCGATGCCGAGCCACGCGCGATCGAGGATGCGCCGGTCGCGCACTTCACGCGACAGCGGGCCGACGACGAGCACGCCGATACCGAGTGCGAGATTTTCACGGGCCGTATCGAGCAGGCCCTGGTATTCGGGATCGCGAAGATGTTTGAGGTAGAGCGGGCTGTCGCGGTCGTTCGGATCGTCCGTGAGCGCGCCCATCGCGGCCGCGCTGTAGCGGCCGTACAGCGTGTCCTTGTCGAGCAGGCAGAATGCCTCGCCGGTCGCGCGCATCAGCGGCCCGATGAGCCGCTTCGCGAGCGTGGTCTTGCCGGTGCCGGCGTGACCGCAGAAGAACACGAGATGCGTCACGAATACCGGCCCCCCGCTTTCCGGCGCGACGTGTCGCCACGCGCGTCGCCGCGCGAGAACACTTCCGCTTCCAGCCACATCGCGTTGATGATGCCGAAGCCGAGTGCCACGCCGATGCCGAGTATCCACGAGAAATACCACATAGGTCTGTCTCCTTGACGGTGCGGCCGCACGGCCGTTGTGCATCGCGCAACGCAGGCCCGGCGGGCCTGTCGACGCGCCCCGACGCGCGTGCTGCGGCGCACGCAGCACGATCATGACCAATATTGGCGTGCCGCGCAAGCCGGGCCGTCCGTGCGGCAAACCGGTAAACTGATGGGCAAACTGCAACATCGTGGGACAACATGCTGATCAACTGTGCTGCTTACCAGGACGGCCGCAAGCTGGCCGATATCGACATCGCCGCCATCAGCGATTACGTGTCGAAGCCCGAATGCTTCGTGTGGGTCGCGCTGAAGGATCCGACGCCCGAGGAAATCGATCTGATGGGCGAGGAGTTCGGCTTGCACGAGCTGGCGCTGGAGGATGCCCGCAAGGGTCATCAGCGGCCGAAGATCGAGGAATACGGCGATTCGCTGTTCGCGGTGCTGCATACGGTCGAACTCGACGAGGACGACGAATTCAAGGTCGGCGAGCTGAACGTGTTCGTCGGCCCGAATTACGTGCTGTCGATCCGCAACCATACCGAGCAGGATTTTCGCGACGTGCGCAAGCGCTGCGAGCGCGAACCGCATCTGCTGCGCGAGGGGTCGGCGTTCGTGTTCTACGCGTTGATGGACCAGGTCGTCGACCGGTATTTCCCGATCCTCGAAACGCTCGGAACCGAGCTCGAGGAACTCGAGGATCGCATCTTCGCGAAGGCGACGCCCGCGTCCTCGCGCGCGATCATCGAGGATCTCTATTCGCTGAAACGCCGGCTCGTGATGCTGTACCAGCACACGGCGCCGCTGATGGAGCCGCTCGCGAAGCTCACCGGCGGGCGCATTCCGGAGGTCTGCAGCGGGATGGCGGCCTACTTCCGCGACGTGTACGACCATCTGCAGCGGATCGTGAAGACGATCGAAGGGCGCCGCGAGATGGTCGTGACCGCGATCCAGGTCAACCTCGGAATGATTTCGCTCGCGGAGAACGAGGTGACCAAGCGGCTCGGCTCGTTCGCCGCGCTGTTCGCGATACCGACGATGATCGCCGGCATCTACGGGATGAACTTTGCGAACATGCCCGAGCTGCACCTGAAATACGGGTTCTACGGCTGTATCGCGGTGATGGCCGTCGCCGACCTCGCGCTGTGGTGGCGCTTCAAGCGGGCAGGGTGGCTGTAGCCCGATTTCACGCCGGACGCGGCGCGTGCTTGCCGACCACGACGCGCCACGGCCGCACGCGCCACGATTTCACGAGGCCATTCTGCACGTACGGATCGGCGCGCGCGAACGATTCGGCCGCTTCCGGCGAATCGCCTTCGAACACGAGCACGGCCTGGTCGGCCGGGTCCGCCAGCGCGCCCGCGAGCACGAGTTCGCCGCGCTCGGTCGCGGCCTGCGCGAGTGCGAGATGCTGCGCACGGAACGCGTCGCGCCGCGACAGGTAATCGTCGACGAGTTCGTAGATCAACTGGTAATGCATGATGGCTCCAGGAGTCGGTTTCCGCCGGGAGATTGGGGGCGGCCGGCTCAGTATAGGGCACCGGGAAAGCTGTTGGCGGCATGGCGTGCCGGCGTGACGGCGGGCATTCGCGGGTTCGCTTTTTTGAACGGCGCATCCCCGGCGGTATCCCGTTGTTTTTCGTAAAAATGCAACTAACGGTCCGGTTTCCCGACATCGGCAAATTGCCGACTCGTTCGCGTGTACGTAGCACTACCTAAAATTCGTCTACAGAGACGAGGGGCTTTCCAGGCCCGTTTCGGGTCTCGATCTCGCATGCCGGCGAGGGCGGGCGCACAGATGAAAAATGACGGGGAACGGGTTGCCGGGGCATCGGGACCGGCGTCGCGCGAGGGCGTTTCCATTGAGCCCGAATGCGACCTATGCTGAACGAATCCGGAGCGAACGCCGTTCGCCCGATTCACCCAGACGAGGTGTGCCATGCCGGTCTCAGCCACCCTGCAGGATTGCCTGCGCCAGAAGTCATCGCGGTACGAAATCGTGTACCACCCCTATAGTCATACGAGCATGGAGACGGCCGCCGCCGCGCATATTCCCGGCGACCGGCTCGCGAAAACGGTGCTCCTCGAGGACGCCGAGGGCTACGTCGCCGCCGTATTGCCGACGACGCACGCCGTGCGCCTGTCGGATCTCTGGGTGAAGACGGGACGCCATCTCGTGCTCGCCCGGGAGGTCGAATTGCGCGAGTTGTTCAAGGATTGCGACATGGGCGCGCTGCCGCCGGTCTGCATGGCGTACGGGATGAAGACGTTCCTCGAGGAACGCCTCGCGCAGCAGCCGGAAGTCTATTTCGAGGCCGGCGATCACGAAGCGCTGATTCACATGACGCAGGACGAATTCCTGATGCTGATGGAGACTGCCGAGCGGGCGCATTTCTCGCACCGGATGCAGGGGATGATGCTGTCCTGAGCGATGCCGGTCGTGCATCGACGAAGCATGCACGCGCATTGTCTCATCGGGCTCGGTGAAGTGGATGTGCCAGTGCGTGCAAAGTGGCGGGCAACGCATTCACGCTGATGCAGCGGTTTCCGGCATCGGAAAGCAGATTCGGTGTGCAGAGCATCGTGTAGATCAGATCGATGGAAAAAGCATCCTTCTTTTTATTTGGAATCCTTATAAATAAGCGACGGGTGTCCCGTCGGAACATCGCGTGAACAAGCCCCGGCCCACATGACGACGGCCAATCGGCTTCCATCCGTGCATGTGACATGCGAAACGCATCCGGCGAGCTCATTACAGACGCGCCGATTCGGTGCTTCGCACTAAATTGGTGATTATTTTTTAGAGGCACTTGATTGGTGCGATAACCATACAAAGTAATTACCAAATCGATGGAAAATGTTTACTAAATCGTTATTCGAGCAAGGCCTCCAAACTTTGTATTCGAGTATCAAATAAAGTTTGACGCCCAAATTTTTTCCTTGCTATCTTCTGCACCCAAGACGAACGGCCCGGCTGACATCAGTGTGTAACGAAGATCCAGTCGTCACGCGAGAAAAGTGCCGGTGTCGACGCAGCAGCTGACAATTGCCTGAATGCGCTGGTTCGGAATAGACGCCGGATAGGGCGGCTATCCCGTTGCGGTTGAAACGATTCCTTGAAATTGAGTAAATCGGGATCCGAAATCGATTCTTTCGATTTGGATCGCTAATTGCATTGAAAGTGAAATTTCGGGGTGAGGCGGAGACGGAACCGACCCGGTTCCGGGGCCAGCCATCGTCGCGAAACTGGGCGATTCGCTTGGGGGATGGATAGTGGGCATGAAAGTCGAAGAGCATCTGGTTGCTTCGAACAGCGGACTGGCCACGCTAGGGCGTCCGCGGGAATTCGGCAAGAAGCAGCAGAATCCGGTGCGCCGTTTCGGCGGCATCGCAGTCGTCCTCCTGTTGCATGCAGTGCTGATCTACGCATTGCTCAACGGCCTCGCGACGAAAGTCGTGCAGGTGATCCAGCATCCGATCGAAACCCGCATCATCGAGCCGGTGAAGCCCCCGCCACCCCCGCCGATGCCGGTCGTCAAGCTTCCGCCGCCCAAGTTCGCGCCCCCGCCGCCGCCGTTCGTGCCGCCGCCGGAAGTGCCGGTGCAGGCGCCGCCGCAGGCGACGATCACGCACCAGTCTGCACCGGTGCCGTCCGCGCCGGCCGTGCAGGCGCCCGTCATCGCACCGCCCGCGCCCGCGCCCGCGAAGCCGGTCAGCCACGAAGTGGGTGTCGTCTGCCCGAATTCGGACACGATTCGCGCATCGATGCAGTATCCGAAGGAAGCGCAGGAAAACAACATCACGGGTGACGTGACGATCGAGTTCGTCGTGGATGCGGACGGGAACATCACGAACGAACGCGTGGCCCAGTCGGCCGACCCCGTGCTCGATCGTGCGGCCTACAACACCGTGAAGCGGTTCAAATGCGTGGCGCAAGGCCAGGCGGTAAGGGTGCAGGTGCCGTTCTCGTTCAACCTGAATTGATGCAGTGGGCGGCCCGGCGAGAGCCGGGCCGGGGAAAACCGGCTTGAACCTTAATCGTAAGTTCAACGAAAGAATTGGAGTGGGGTATGACCAAGCGTTCTCTGGCCGCACTGGCGGCAAGCCTGTTGATGTCCGTCGCTGCAATCGACGGGCTCGTAGCACCGCAATTCGCTTACGCGCAGGCGAGCGGATCCACGGCGGCGCCCGACGCGTCGACACAAGCCGCGGCGCCTGCGCCCGCGCCGTCCGCCGCCGAGCCGGCCCCGCCGCCGGCGCCGGCCGCGACCGAAGCAGTCGAGAATCCGTACGGGCTGGGGGCACTCTGGAAGAACGGCGACTTCGTCGCGCGCTTCGTGCTGATCCTGCTCGTGATCATGTCGATGGGCAGCTGGTACATCATGGTCACGAAGTTCGTCGAGCAGTTGCGGGCGAACCGCCGCGCGAAGCTTGCGGACGCGCAACTCTGGAGCGCGCCGTCGCTGGCCGAGGGCGCGAAGCTGCTCGACGAGGCATCGCCGTTCCGCTTCATCGCCGAAACGGCGATCGAGGCGGGCGAGCATCACGACGAGGCATTGCTCGAAGCCGTGGACCGCAACACGTGGATCGACGTGTCCGTCGAGCGCTCGATCACGAACGTGTCGAACCGCATGCAGGACGGACTCGCGTTCCTGGCGACGGTCGGTTCGACCGCGCCGTTCGTCGGGCTGTTCGGCACGGTGTGGGGAATCTATCACGCGCTGACGGCGATCGGGATCGCGGGCCAGGCGTCGATCGACAAGGTCGCGGGCCCGGTGGGCGAGGCACTGATCATGACGGCGATCGGTCTGGCGGTCGCGGTGCCTGCCGTACTCGGCTACAACTTCCTCGTCCGGCGCAACAAGTCGGTGATGGAGCGGGTCCGCAACTTCGGCGCCCAGCTGCATACCGTGCTGCTGGCCGGCAGCAAGCGTGCCGCTCGCGCGCCGTCGCCTGCCGCGTCGCTCGTGAACTGACCGGCTGACGGAGGCGCGCGATGGGCATGAACGTCGGGCAGGACGAAAGCGACGAGGTGATCGCGAACATCAACACGACGCCGCTCGTCGACGTGATGTTGGTGCTGCTGATCATCTTCCTGATCACGATTCCGGTCGTCACGCACACGATCCAGCTGCAGCTGCCGAAGGAGGTCGTGCAGCCGCTGCAGACCACGCCGAAGAGCGTCGAGATCGCGGTGAATCGCGACGGCGATTTCTTCTGGGGTGAACAACGGGTGGATGCGTCGACGTTGCTCGCGAAGCTGAAGGGCGTGTCGCAGCAGCAGCCGCAGCCGAGCGTGCACGTGCGCGGTGACCAGAACACGCGCTACGAGTTCATCGGCCGGGTCGTCACGATGTGCGAGCGGGCAGGCATCGCGAAGGTGTCGTTCATTACGGAACCGCCGGCGCGGGGTGGTTAGCCTTGCACGGGGACGGCACGCGCGTCGATTCCGATTGACGGCGACGCATGGGATCAGAGCAAGCATCGACAGGAGCAGACGATGGGAATGAACGTGCCTTCGGGCGGAGGCGGCGCCGAGCCGGACGTGATGGTCGACATCAACACCACGCCGCTGATCGACGTGATGCTGGTGCTGTTGATCATGCTGATCATCACGATCCCGATCCAGATGCATTCGGTGAAGATGGACCTGCCGGTGGGCAACCCACCGCCGCCCGCCACACCGCCGGAGGTCGTGCAGATCGATATCGACTTCGACGGTACGACGACGTGGAACGGCGCGCGGGTGCCGGATCGCGCGGCACTCGAGGCGAAACTGACGGCGATCGCGCACGAGCCCGTGCAGGCGGAGATCCATCTGCGGGCGAACAAGCTGGCGCCGTACAAGGACGTGGCGGCCGTACTGGCGTCCGCGCAGCGTGTGGGCGCGACGAAGATCGGCCTGATCGGCAACGAGCAGTTCATGCAATGACGGGACAGGCCAACCGATGAGCCAGCGACGATGGAAATGGATGATGGCGCTGACGGCGCTCGGTGCGGCCTGCGTGCTCGGCGGGCCGGCGTGGACGGCCGACGCGTTGCGGCCCGATGTGGCGAAGCCGCTGGCGGCCGCGCAGGACCTGTATCGCGCGCACAGGTATCGCGACGCGCTCGGCAAGATCGCGCAGGCGGCCGCCGTGCCCAACCGCACGCCGTATGAAACCTACATGGTGGAAGCGACGCGCGGCGCGGCGGCGATGGCGGCCGGCGATACCGGTGTGGCCGCGCAGGCCTACGAAACCGTCCTGAACTCGGGGCGCCTGTCGGGCGAGGACGAGCAGAGGACGACGGCGGCGCTCGCGGGGATCTACTTCCAGCAGAAGAACTATCCGCAGGCGATCCGCATCGCGCAGCGCTACTTGAAGGCGGGGGGCACGGATCCCGAAATGCGCACGCTGCTCACGCAGTCGTATTACCTGTCGAACGATTGCGGCCAGGTCGTGAGCCAGCTGAAGGCAAGCGCGGACGCACAGGTGAAGGCCGGCCACGCGCCGGACGAAGGGCAGTTGCAGATGCTGGCGGACTGTGCGCAAAAGAGCAAGGATGCCGGTGCGTATCGCAGCGCGCTCGGCATGCTGGTGGCTTATCATCCGAGCCCCGCGTACTGGGAGGAAATGATCTCGGCGATTCGCGGCAGCCCCGGTTACCTGTCGTCGCTCGACCTCGACATATACCGGCTGCGCAGAGCGACGGGCTCGCTGACGACGGCCGGCGCCTATATGGAGATGACGCAGCTCGCGCTGGTGGCGGGCACGCCGGCCGAAGGCCGGCAGGTGATCGACCAGGGTTTCGCGTCCGGCGTGCTCGGCAAGGATGCGCAGGCGGACCGCGAGAAACGGCTGCAGGCGCTGGCCGCAAGGCGCGCGCAGTCGGGCGCGGACACTGCCGATCAGGTGGCGCCGATCGACGCAGGCATGAATCTGGTGTTCGCGGGCCATGCGGCGCAAGGGCTGTCGATGATGGAGCAGGTCATCGCGAAGGGCGGGCTCGAGCATCCCGATGCGGCGCGGCTGCGGCTCGGCGAGGCGTACTACGTGGCGGGCCAGAAGGCGCATGCGGTCCAGGTGCTGCGCACGGTGAAGGGTAACGACGGATCGGGGGATCTGGCGAAGCTGTGGACGGTCGTCGCGTCGCGGTAAGGCGACGCTGGGGGATGCAGCGGCCGAATGCGGGATGGGCACCGTACCGCATGCATGTGCCATTGCGGCCACCTGAAGGTGGAGAAGTCTGACTGGGCGAGGAAAAAAGGGGGCAGCCGTGTTAATTAGTAAACCGAATGAAACGAGCGCGAATCGCGCGATGGCGAAGCGGGACTCCCGTTTCGCTTCGCGCGAGACGTGCGCGCGGCGGCGACGGGCAGCGGAGCCTCGCACCGTGGCGGCAGCTTCATGGCATCGGGCAAGGCCTGCCGACATCAAATCGATTGCGATTGAGAGGGTCCGTTCTTCCATGGTCTTGCCTCCCGATGAATCGGTGCTCGTCGCGGTTTCGCTCGGCAACAAGATCCGCGCGCTTCGGCAGCGGCTGAAACTCACGCTCGACGAAGCGGCCACGACGGCAGGGATCTCGAAGCCATTCCTGTCGCAGGTCGAGCGTGGGCGCGCGACGCCGTCGATCACGTCGCTGGTCCGGATTGCGAAGGCGCTCGGCGTGACGATGCAGTACTTCATCGACACGCCGACCGAGGCGCGCTCGGTGTGCCGCGGCGACGCACTGCAGTATTTCCAGTTCACGAACTCGGCGAGTTCATTTGCCAGGCTGACGAATCTCGTGGACGGTCGCAAGCTCGACGCGATCCTCGTCAGGATACCGGCGGGCCAGTCGCCGTCGGAAGTGACGACGCATGCAGGGGAGGAGTTCCTCTACGTGATGCGCGGAAGGGTCGCGCTCACGCTGGAGGATTGCACGTTCGTGTTGAGCCCCGGCGACACCGCGCACTACGAGTCGACGATGCCGCATGCGTGGCACAACACGGCCGACGAAGAGGCGGTGATCGTCTGGGTTGGTACGCCGCGGCTGTTCTAGCCCGTCGGACCAGCATTATTCGAAACGGAAAGCAAGCAGTGCGCTCAGTGCAAGTAATCAGTTTCGGCGTGCCCGGCACGCTGAGCCAGAGCGGGTACGACACGTCGGTGTATTCGTACATCGGCCGCTTCGCGCAAGTCGGCGCGACGTACACGTTCTGACGGCGACACGTGCAAGACTGGCCAGCTTGGACGGGCCGCTCCACGTCCACTACCCCAAATTAGGAGCGGCCTTTTTTTTAACCAGGCGCGATGACGGTACAGCCGGATCCGACCGGCATCGACGACGTATGAATCGACAGACATTGATCGCGTGCGGGCATCGGGCCGGCACGCAACCGGGTTGACTGAACATGAGACTGTTGAAATGGCGGCGGATGCCCGCGCTGATCGCATGCGTGGCGCTGATTGCATACGCCACGGCCATGCCGCTGGTCGCGCGTGCGGTGCCGGCCATCGCGCAATACGACCAGCCGAAATATCCGCCGGGCTTCACGCATTTCGACTATGCGGATCCGCAGGCGCCGGACACCGGCGCGCTCAATTTCGAAAACTACGACGAAGCGCAGAGCTACGACTCGCTGAACCCATTTCTCGTGCGTGGCTCGCCCGCGCCGGACATCAAGAACCTGATGTTCGACACGCTGATGCAGCGCAGTTGGGACGAGCTCGCATCCGAATACGCGTTGATCGCCGACGACGTCGAGGTGGCGCCCGACGGGCTGTCGGCGACGTTCCACATCAACGCGGCCGCGCGCTTCTCGAACGGCGACGCGATCACCGCGGCCGACGTCAAGTATTCGTTCGATACGCTGACGAGCCCGCAGGCGTCGCCGCTGTACAACGCGCAGTTCTCGATCATCCGGCGCGCGGTGGTCGTCGACAGTCACACGATCCGCTTCGAATTCAAGCATGCGGAGCGCGACGCCCCGCTGATCGCAGGCGACCTGCCGGTGTTCTCGCCGAAGTGGGGGCAGCGCGCGGACGGTACGCGACCGCCGTTCGACCAGATCGCGAACGTGCCGCCGATCGCGAGCGGCGCGTACCTGATCGAGCAGCGCAGGAACGACAAGCAGATCGTGTACGTGCGCAACCCGCGCTACTGGGCCGCGAACCTGCCGTCGCGGCGCGGGATGTTCCGTTTCGCACGCGTGTCGTTCAAGCTGTACCTCGACCAGTACACGGCGCTCGAGGCGCTCAAGGCCGGCGACGTGGACGCGCGGATGGAATACAGCTCGACGCAGTGGGCGCGCAAGTACGTCGGCAAGAACTTTCGCAACGGACTGCTGAAGAAAGGCGAATTCCCGGACGGCCCCGCGCAGATGCAGGGTTTCCTGATGAACCTGCGCAAGCCGATGTTCCAGGACGTACGCGTGCGGCATGCGCTCGCGCTGGCATTCGACTTCGACTGGATGAGCCGGATGATGTTCTACGGGCAGTACCGCCGCACCAACAGCTTCTGGGACGCGAGCCCGTTCGCCGCGTCCGGCATGCCGAGCGCGAAGGAGCTCGCGCTGCTCGAACCGTACCGGTCGACGCTGCCGCCGGAGGTGTTCGGCCCGATGAGCAAGCAGCCGTCGACGCTGCCGCCGGGCTCGCTGCGCGCGAACCTCAAGCAAGCGCGCGACCTGCTCGCGCAGGCCGGCTGGCACTACCGCGACGGCGCATTGCGCGACGCGAACGGCACGCCGATGACGATCGAGATCATCGACGACCAGCCCGGCATGGATCGGCTGATCCTGCCGTACACGCAGGCGCTCGCGACGCTCGGCATCCATGCGTACCTGCACGAGATCGATAGCGCGCTCTACCAGAAGCGGCTCGACAATTTCGAGTACGACATGACGACGTATATCTACTCGCCCGTGACGATCCCCGGCGCGGAGCTGACACGCCGTTTCGGCAGCGCGGCCGCGTCGCAGCCCGGCTCGGAGAACTATCCGGGCGTGAAGTCGAAGGCCGTCGACGCACTGATTCGCGCTGCGCTCGCGGCCAATACGCTCGAGGATCTCGAGACGGCCACGCACGCCCTCGACCGCGTGCTGATCAACCTGTACGTGCTGGTCCCGCAGTACTACATGCCGAACGCGCGGATCGCGTACAAGACGACGCTCGGCCATCCGGCGGTCGTGCCGGCTTCCTATCAGTACGAGGACTGGATCATCGACTACTGGTACGAGAAGAAGCCGGCCGCACGGCCACAACCCGCTCCGGCGGCCTGACGGGGAGCAACGATGCTGGCATACATATTGAGGCGGCTGCTGCTGATGATTCCGACGCTGATCGGGGTGGTGACGATCACGTTCGCGGTCACGCAGTTCGTGCCGGGTGGTCCGGTGGAGCAGGTGCTCGCGCAGTTGCGCCACGGCAGCACGCGGGGAGGCGAGGCGGGCGGAGGCGGGGGCGGCTACCACGGCAGCCAGGGCGTCGATCCGCAGCAGATCGAGCAGATCCGCAAGCAGTTCGGTTTCGACAAGCCGCCACTGGAGCGCTATCTGCTGATGCTGAAAAGTTATGCGACGTTCGACCTCGGCCAGTCCTACTTCGCGCACCGCAGCGTGTGGACGGTCATCCGCTCCAAGCTGCCGGTGTCGATCACGCTCGGGCTGTGGACGGTGATCCTCACGTATCTGGTGTCGGTGCCGCTCGGCATCGCGAAGGCGGTGCGCAACGGCTCGCGGTTCGACACCGTGACGAGCGTGCTGGTGCTGACCGGCTACGCGGTGCCGGGCTTCGTGCTCGGCGTGCTGCTGCTGATGCTGTTCGGCGGCGGCACGTTCTGGCAGGTCTTTCCGATGCGCGGGCTCACGTCGGACAACTTCGACGACCTGACGCTGGTCGGCAAGATCCTCGACTATCTGTGGCATGTCGCGTTGCCGGTGACGGCCTCGGTGGTCGGCAATTTCGCGATCGTCACGATCCTCACGAAGAACACGTTTCTCGACGAAATCGGCCGGCAATACGTGCTGACTGCGCGCGCGAAGGGCGCGCCGGAGCGCGACGTGCTGTGGAAGCACGTGCTGCGCAACGCGGCGATTCCGCTGCTCACCGGGTTGCCGGCCGCGTTCGTCGGCGCGTTCCTGAACGGCAACCTGTTGATCGAGACGCTGTTCTCGCTCGACGGGATGGGGCAACTGTCGTACGACTCGGTGATCCGCCGCGACTATCCGGTCGTGCTCGGCTCGCTGTTCCTGTTCACCCTGATCGGTCTGCTGACCAAGCTTATCGCGGATATCTGCTATGTCCTCGTCGACCCCCGTATCCAGTTCAGCCGCCTGGACCACTGATCCGGCCGCCGTCGCGTGCGCGGCGTCGCCGTCGCCGTGGCGACGCACGTGGCTGCGGTTTCGCGCGCAGCGACTTGGCTACTGGAGCCTCGTGATCTTTGCCACGCTGTTCGCGCTCAGCCTGCTGGCCGACGGATTGTCGAACGACCGGCCGCTGCTCGTGCGCTACGACGGACACTATTATTTCCCGATCCTGAAGGATTATCCGGAGACGCAGTTCGGCGGCGATTTTCCGGCGAAGACCAACTATCTCGATCCGTACATCCGCGCGAAACTCGAGTCGCACGGCAACTTCGCGATCTATCCGCCGAACCGTTACCGTTACGACACGATCGACTACTTCGCGTCGCGGCCGTATCCGGCGCCGCCGTCCGCGAGCAACTGGCTCGGCACCGACCAGTTCGGCCGCGACGTGCTCGCGCGATTGCTGTACGGGTTTCGGCTGTCGGTGTTGATGGCGTTGGCGCTGACGGTGTCGGGTGTCGCGCTCGGCGTGCTGACGGGGGCGCTGCAGGGCTTCTACGGCGGGCGCACCGATCTCGTCGGGCAGCGCCTGATCGAGGTATGGAGCGCGCTGCCCGACCTGTACCTGCTGATCATCTTCGCGTCGATCTTCGAGCCGTCGCTGTGGCTGCTGTTCGTGCTGCTGTCGATGTTCGGCTGGATCGTGCTGTCCGACTACGTGCGCGCGGAGTTCCTGCGCAACCGTGCGCTCGACTACGTGAAGGCCGCGCGCACGATGGGGCTGTCGAACCGGCAGATCATGTGGCGACATGTGCTGCCGAACAGCCTGACGCCGGTGATCACGTTCCTGCCGTTCCGGATGAGCGCGGCGATCCTGTCGCTGACGAGCCTCGACTTCCTCGGCCTCGGCGTGCAGCCACCGACGCCGAGCCTCGGCGAACTGCTGCAGGAAGGCAAGAACTACCTCGACGCGTGGTGGATCTCGATCTCCGCGTTCTCGGCGCTGGTCGTCACGCTGCTGCTGCTCACGTTCATGGGCGACGCGCTGCGCAACGCACTCGACATGCGCGCGCGCGGCTCGGCCTTCGGCGGGGAGCAACGATGACGACGCCCTTGCTGGACATCCGGCGGTTCTCCGCGCACTTCGGCGCGAAAGCCGCCGTGCAGGATCTGAGCCTCTCGGTCGGACGCGGCGAGCGCGTCGCGCTCGTCGGCGAATCGGGCTCGGGCAAGAGCGTGACGGCACTGTCGATCCTGCGGCTCGCACAGCAGGCGACGCTGTCGGGACAGATGCTGTTCGACGGCGAGGATCTGCTCGCGAAGACCGAGCAACAGATGCGCGGCATCCGCGGCGCCGATATCGCGATGGTGTTCCAGGAGCCGATGACGGCGCTCAATCCGCTGTATACGATCGGCAAGCAGATCGCCGAGAGTCTGCGGTTGCACGAGGGCCTGCGAGCGGGCGAGGCGCGCGAGCGCGGCATCGCGCTGCTGCGGCGCACCGGGATTCCCGAGCCGGAACGGCGCATCGACAGTTTCCCGCACCAGTTGTCCGGCGGGCAGCGGCAACGCGCGATGATCGCGATGGCGCTCGCGTGCCGGCCGCGGCTGTTGCTCGCCGACGAGCCGACGACGGCGCTCGACGTGACGGTGCGCCAGCAGATCGTCGACCTGCTGATCGAACTGCAGGAGCAGGAGGCGGCCGCGCGCGGCATGGCCGTGCTGCTGATCACGCACGACCTGAATCTCGTGCGGCGCTTCGCGCAGCGCGTGGCCGTGATGGAGCAGGGTGTGCTCGTCGAGACGAACGCGACCGCCGCGCTGTTCGCCGCGCCGCAGCACGCGTACACGCGCCGGCTGCTGGACAGCGCGCCGCAACGCGCCGTCCGGCCGGTCGCGACTGGCGCGCAGACGATCCTCGACGTGCAGCAGCTCGCCGTCGATTACCGCATCGCTGCGAAGGGCTGGCGCGCGGTGTTCGGCAAGACGGCGTTCCGGGCCGTGCACGACGTGAAGCTGAGCCTGCGGCGCGGCGAGACGCTCGGCATCGTCGGCGAATCGGGATCGGGAAAATCGACGCTGGCGGCGGCCGTGCTCGGCCTGCAGCGGCCGGCGTCGGGCGGCATCGAGATCGACGGCATGCCGCTGGCGTTGCTGCGCACGACCCGCGGCCGGCGCGCACTGTACGGCCGCATGCAGGTCGTGTTCCAGGATCCGTTCGGCTCGCTGTCGCCGCGCATGACGGTCGAGCAGATCGTCGGCGAGGGGCTCGCCGTGCACCGGCCGCAGGTGGCCGGCGCTGCGCGGCGCGCTCGGATTGCAGCCCTGCTGCAGGAGGTCGGCCTGCCGGCCGAAGCTATGATGCGCTATCCGCATGAATTTTCCGGCGGCCAGCGCCAGCGCATCGCGATCGCGCGCGCGCTGGCGGTCGAGCCGGAACTGCTGGTGCTGGACGAGCCGACGAGTGCGCTCGACGTGTCGATCCAGAAGCAGGTCCTGAATCTGCTGACGAATCTGCAAAAGAAGTACGCACTGAGCTACCTGTTCATCACGCACGATCTCGCGGTGATGCGCGCGATGGCTCACCGGGTCATCGTGATGAAGGCGGGGCGCGTGGTCGAGGAGGGCGATACGCTCGACGTGTTGCACGCGCCGTCCCACCCGTATACGCAGGCGTTGCTCGCGTCGTCGATGCTCGCGCCGGAACCGGGCCCGCTGCGGAAGGAAGGGGGCACGGATGATTGACGTGAACCGGGCGCGGTGCGCCCGTGCCGTTCGCTGACCCATCGCGATGCCGTCGTTCTTCATCGACCGCCCGGTGTTTGCGTGGATCGTCGCGCTGGCGATCGTCGTCGCGGGTGTGCTCGCCATTCCGCAATTGCCGATTGCGCAGTATCCGCGCCTTGCGCCGCCGCGCGTCGTGATCACCGCGACCTATCCGGGCGCGTCGACCGAGACGGTCGACGGCGACGTCGGCAGCATCATCGAGGAGAGCCTCGACGGCGCCGACGGGCTGCAGTACTACGAGACGAGCAGCGACGGTCACGGCAACCTCGAGATCGACGTGACGTTCGCGCCCGGCACCAATCCGGACATCGCGCTCGTCGACGTCAACAACCGGCTGAAGCAGGTCGAGCCGCGGCTGCCGCAGCAGGTCGTGCAGCAGGGCATCGGCGTGTTCAAGGCCGCCAACACGTTCCTGATGCTCGTCACGCTGACGTCGACCGACGGCACGCGCGACTCCGCGCAGCTCGGCGACTATCTGAACCGCTACGTGCTGCGCGAACTGAAACGTGCGCCGGGCGTCGGCGCGGCCGAGCTGTGGGACGCCGACGAGGCGCTGCGGGTCTGGCTCGATCCGAACAAGTTGCGCGAATACGACCTCGGCGCCGACGACGTGATCGCGGCGATCGGCGTGCAGAACGCGACGGTGACGGCCGGCGCGATCGGCGATGCGCCGTTCGTGCACGGCCAGCAGCTCACCGCGACGATCGTCGTCAAGGGGCAGTTGACGTCGCCGGAGGAGTTCGGCCGGATCGTGCTGAAGTCGAAGCTTGACGGTTCGGTGGTGCGCGTCGCCGACGTCGCCCGCGTCGAAATCGGCCGCGACGACTATTCGTTCTATTCGCGGCTGAACGGCCGTCCGGCGGCCACCGTCGGCATCCAGCTCGGCCCGCGCGGCAACGCGCTCGAAACGTCAGACGCGATTCGCGCGCGGCTTGCCGAGCTGTCGAAGACGCTGCCGCCGGGCGTCGCGGTCGAGATTCCGTTCGACGGTGCGCATTTCGTGAAGATCGCCATCCGCGAAGTCGTGCTGACGCTCGCCGAGGCCGTCGTGCTGGTGTTCTGCGTGATGTGGCTGTTCCTGCGCGAGCTGCGCTACACGCTCGTGCCGACGGTGGTGATTCCCGTCACGCTGATGGGCGCGTTCGTCGCGATGTGGGCGTTCGGGCTGTCGATCAACGTGTTCACGATGTTCGGCCTCGTGCTGGCGATCGGCATCCTCGTCGACGATGCGATCGTCGTGGTCGAGAGCGTGCATCGCGTGATGGAGGAGGGCGTGTCGCCGCGCGATGCGACGCGCCGCGCGATGAAGCGGATCGGCGGGGCGATCGTCGGCGTGACTGCGGTGCTGACCGCCGTGTTCGTGCCGATGGCGTTCTTCCCGGGCAGCGTCGGCGGCATCTACCGGCAGTTCGCGGTGTCGATGATCGCGTCGATGCTCGTGTCGTCGTTCATGGCACTGTCGCTCACGCCGGCGTTGTGCGCGAACCTGCTGAAACCGGGCGGCGGTCACGAAGGCGGTGGCGGCCGCGTGCCGCGACGCAGCCTCGGCGCGCGCCTGGCCGACCGCTTCGGCGTTGCATTCTCGCGCGCGGAGGCCGGCTATCGGCGCATGACCGTGACGGCGGTACGCCGCACGGGCGCGGTCGCGGGCATCTACGTCGCACTCGTGGCCGTGTGCGGGCTGCTGTCCTGGATGATGCCGGGCGGTTTTCTGCCGACCGAGGACCAGGGGCAACTGCAGGTGATGATCCAGTTGCCGGCTGGCGCCACACAGGCGCGCACGGCCGCGGTCGTCCAGCGTGTCGAGGCGATCCTGCAGGCGGAGCCGGCCGTCGCAAACGTGACGAGCGTGATCGGCTGGAGTTTCGCGGGCAGCGGGCAGAACGTCGGGATGGCATTCGTCGAGCTGAAGGACTGGTCGCAGCGCGACGTCGATGCGATGACGTTGCGCGATCGGCTCAACCGGCGTTTCGATGCGATTCTCGACGGCGACGTACAGGCAACGCTGCCGCCATCGGTGCCCGGCCTCGGTCACGCGGACGGCTTCACGTTCCGTCTCGAGGATCGTGGCGGGGTCGGGCTCGACGTGCTGAAGGCCGCTCGCGAGCAACTGGCCGTGCGCGCGAAGGCGGACCCGGCGCTCGCGTCCGTGCATTTCGAGGACTTGCCGGATGCGCCGCGCATCGAGCTCGACGTCGATCGCGCGAAGGCGTATGCGCTTGGCGTGCCGTTCGAGCGCATCGCGGGGCTGCTAGGCGGCACGTTCGGCTCGAATTACATCAACGATTTTCCGGCGTCGGGCCGGATGCGCCGCGTGATCATCGAGGCCGATCCGGGCGCGCGTGCGACCGACGCGCAACTGATGGCGCTGTCGGTGCCGAACCGGACGGGGGACATGGTGCCGCTGTCGGCTATTGCCGCGCCGCACTGGACGGTCGGACCCGTGATGCTGAATCGCTACGACGGCTACCCGTCGCTCGACGTCAGCGGCCGGGCGGCGACCCACACCAGTTCGGGCGCGGCGATGGCGGAGATGGAGCGGCTGGCCGCCATGCTGCCGGCCGGGATCGGTTACGACTGGGTCAACGCGGCGCGCGAGGAGCGGATCGCCGAGCGGCAGACGCCGCTGCTGGTCGGGTTGTCGGTGCTCGCGGTATTCATGGCGCTCGCCGCGCTGTATGAGAGCTGGACGATTCCGCTGTCGGTGCTGACGATCGTGCCGCTCGGCGTCGTGGGCGCGTTGGCGGCGGCGCTCGCGCGCGGGATGCCGAACGACGTGTACTTCAAGGTCGGGATGATTACGGTGATCGGGTTGTCGGCGAAGAATGCGATTCTGATCGTGCAGTTCGCGCGCGAACTCGTCGCACGCGGCGTGCCGCTGCGGCAGGCGGTGGTGGATGCGGCGGCCGCACGGTTTCGGCCGATCGTGATGACGTCGATGGCGTTTCTGCTCGGCGTCGTGCCATTGGTGCTGGCGACCGGCGCGGGCGCGGAAAGCCGGCGTTCGATCGGGACCGGCGCGTTCGGGGGCGTGCTGGCGGCGACGATGTTCGGGCTGGTGTTCGCGCCGGTGGCGTTTCGGGTAGTCGTGTCCATAGGCCGACGCGGGCGGCATGCGGCGGTGACGAAGCGCATGGAAACGGCCGGGAATCTGGAGATCGATTGATGTGCGCGACGAGGTGTTGCGGTGGGATCAAGGGGCGACGACGTGTGAATATCACACGAAAGCCGTCAATTCGGCGGTGCACGACGCCATGCACATGCCCGAGGGGCCGCTCTATCAGGAATCCTATCCGATATTCGAGGAACACCATCCGGACCCGACCGAAAAATCCCGTTCCAGGGGGTACCCGTGTCGGCTAAACAAAACAGTTCGGACCGGCGAATGCCTGCCGTGTGCTCCATTGCGGCGCATTCACGAGCGGGGAAAAAAGCAGCCGAACAAGGAAGAAAGGCAACGGTGGCGATTGATGAACCATATCGATTTTCATTCGGCACCAACCGAGTGCATTCAATGCACCTAAACAAAGTTATGTGCTATCAAATATTTTTTGACGCGTCGATTCTGTCCTGATATGTTCGCGTCCAGCGTAAAGCCTGGTAGTGAACGGTAATGAAGATTCCGTGCATTAAGACTTTCAAAGTGAATACGTAAAGCAGCTCTTCAACGGGTGACTGCCTTTCCTGGTAGCGCGTACGTTCTGGTTGACGAGGCGCCATGGCGCGAATGTGCCAAGTGCCGTTGGTAGTACGGCTTGCACAGGGCCGTTCGATACATGGATAGATCGATCCATGTAATTAGAGCTACTAATTTTTTGGATATTTTATTTCTTGAATTTCAGCTTGGTTATTCCTGTAAGAAGAATAAATAAAGTTGAAAGAAATAAGCGGTCGGACGGAATGGTTGTGAGCACCAGATGGCGAATCAGGAATGCGGGGCAACGCTATTTAAAGGCCGGCGAATCTCCGTGCATACAAAAAGGTCAGGCCTTGCGACGACAAAGGGGTGTTATGAAACCAACGGCTTTGGGATCGGCAATACGCAGCATCGCATGGGCTGAAGTCGCGTTGACGGCGGCTTTGGGTACCTCCGCTTACGCGCAGACAACGCCTGTCGACGGGGGCGTCGCCACCGAGCAAACCGGCAGCACCGCCGCCGCGCCCGCGCCGGCGTCGGGCACTGCCGCGGGCGGGCAGACCGTGAAAAAGCTCGACAAGTTCGAGGTGACGGGTTCGCTGATCCGCACATCCGACAAGGTCGGCCACACGGAAGTGCAGGTCATCACCGCGAAGGAAATCCAGCAAAGCGGATACACGACGGTCGCCGATTTCCTGCGTTCGACCTCGGCCAATTCCGCCAGCAGCTGGGGCCAGACGACAATGAACAGCTCGGCCCCCGGCGGCGCTGGCATGGCGTTGCGAGGGCTCAGCGAGAAATACACGCTCGTGCTCGTCGATGGCCAGCGCGTCGCGAACTATGCGCAGTCGGTGAACTTCACCGACACGTTCTTCGATGTCAACGCGATTCCGCTGAACATGGTGGAGCGCGTCGAGATCGTCAAGACCGGCGCGGTGTCCGTCTACGGGTCGGACGCGATCGCGGGCGTCGTCAACATCATTACGAAGAAGAACTTTCAGGGCCTGCAGATCGACGGCCAACTCGGCAAGGCGCAGCATCCGGGCGACGGGCAAGGCAACTTCAGCGTACTGGCCGGCTTCGGCGATCTGAATTCGGATCGCTTCAACGTCACCGCGGCCGCCAGCTATTACCGCGATTCGGGCTCGACGCTCGGCGATCGCGACATGACGTCGGCGCAAGACTTCACGCAATATCCCGGCGGGCTGGCCGCGCCGCTCGGGCCGAACCAGCAGTCGTACTGGTCGCTGGCGGACGGCTCGAAGGTGCCGCTTTCGCCGTGCCCGCCGGGCAGCAAGACGAGCGCGACCAATTGCACGTACAACCCGGCCGCCTCGACATCGCTCGTTCCGTCCACGACACGCCTGAACGCGAAGGTGCGGGCCACGTTCAAGATCGACGACAACACGCAGGCCTATGCGGGCTTCTGGGTGAGCCGCGATGAAACCGTCCAGTCGCAGGGGCCGGCCTCGATCTCGAGCACGACGAACATCTACAACCCTTCGACCGGATCCGTTTCGCCTTTGCCGCGCACGGTACCGGTGAGCAACCCCTATAACCCGTTCGGCGTGCCGACGGCGATCAACCTGACCTTCCCGGGCAACGTCGTGGGGGCGGATACGGTATCGACGTTCTGGATGGCGAATACGGGCGTCAAAGGCGCGTTCGACGCGGGCAGGTTCGGCGCGTGGGACTGGTCGGCCGATTACGGCCACTCGCAGAGCACGGTCGATACGACGTACAGCAACCGGATCAACGTCGCGGGCCTCGAGAACATGCTCGCCAACGGCACCTACAACTTCTCGAACCCGGCCTCCACGCCGAACGGCCTGAAGGGTGTTTTCACGGACGACGATCAGCAGGCCATCTCGAAGGTCGACAGCGTGACGGCCAAGGCCTCCACGTCGAATCTGTTCACGCTGCCCGGGGGATCCGTCGGCCTGGGCCTGGGCACCGAGTTCCGCCACGAATCGTCGACGATCAACCCGCAGACGCTCGCGTCGCAAGGCGTATCAGCGCCCGCGAACGTGCAGACGGTGGAGGGTTCGCGCAACGTCGCCGCCGCGTTCTACCAGGTCGACATTCCGATCCTGCGCAACCTGACGTTCACGCAGGCGGGCCGCTACGATCACTACAGCGACTTCGGCGGGGCGTTTTCGCCGAGCTTTGCGCTGCGTTTCCAGCCCGTGCAAATGCTGACGACGTATGCATCGTATAGTCGCGGCTTCCGCGCGCCGACCCTCGTCGAAAACTCGCAGGCCGTCTATCTCTCTCACCAGAACCTCGTCGATCCGAACGATCCGAGCGGTGTGCCGACGAAGCACTTCACGACGGAGCAAGTCGCGGGCAATCCGAATCTTCAGCCCGAGCACACGAAGAACTACAACATCGGCTTCCAGCTTTCGCCCGACGCGATGACCGATATCGGCGCGGCGTTCTACAAGGTTCGCATCGACGGAGTCATCGGCACCGACGATCCGAACGCGGTGCTCGTCGCCAACGATCCTTCCCGCGTCGTGCGCAACGCCGACGGGTCGGTGCGTTACCTTGTTCAGCATTTCGTGAACCTCGGCGCGCTCGACACCGACGGTTTCGATCTCAACTTCCGCAAGGCGCTACGCACCAAGTACGGCACGTTCACGCTCTCGGGCGACTGGGCTTATGTGTGGCACTTCAAGCTGCACAGCCCCGGAACCGCACCGCAGGACTTCGCCGGCAACAACCTTGCGCTGCTGCAGCCGTTCGGCGCGAGCAACCCGCGCTGGAAGGGCAATACGAGCCTGAGCTGGGACTACCGGCAACTGACCACCACGCTGACCTGGCAATACACGGGGCCCTATACGAACGCCGTGGCCGCGGAATTCGGCGACGGCGGCACGGGCTCGGTGGCGTCGTACAGCCAGTTCAACCTGATGTTCAACTACCGCGGCTTCAAGCACTGGACGATTTACGGCGGCATCACGAACCTCTTCGACAAGAAGCCGCCGTTCGACGTCGAGTGGCAAGCCGTGCCCGACATCACGGGCTATGACCAGTCGCTCTACACGGACCTCGGCCGCTTCTTCCAGGTCGGGGCGACGTACCGGTTCTGACGGCGAGGAGGCCGCCAGGCTGCAACCGGTCCCGGCGCGCGGCGCGCGCCG
Organism: Burkholderia sp. MSMB1459WGS; assembly: GCF_001534535.1. NCBI lineage: Bacteria > Pseudomonadati > Pseudomonadota > Betaproteobacteria > Burkholderiales > Burkholderiaceae > Burkholderia > Burkholderia sp. MSMB1459WGS. Next base: position 579 of record NZ_LPMU01000050.1, on the reverse strand, counting down.
GGACGATGAAGGATGCGCGCGGACCGGATCGGCTGCATCGAGCAGAAGTATGATGGAGAGATACACGTTCGATCCGCTCTTGCGGCGCACCTTGCAGGCGCCTTCGTGAGATTCCTTCTGGATTGGCAACCAGCCTCACTCGAGGTCAAGTGCAGTGGTGTAAGGTCTGAACGCGAGGACGCGCGATCCCGGAAGTGCGACTGAGAAGGGTAGCGAACGTGTGGTATTTCTAACGCAATTCGACGCACGTGTGACCGGACCATGCGGCGTTGGCCGACCGAATGCCGGTCGCGCGGGCTTCACCTCCCGATGACGTCGATTCCAGACGCCCGCGTGCTGCCAATCGTGTAGCCTGTGCCAGCAGCCCATGCCTGAATCACAGCCGCATTTTGTGCGGAAGCATTTCCCAGGGAATACTGGATTCCCGCACGAAAGACCGGTGGCCAGCAGCATCTTCTCCCGCATCTTCAATTTGACATAATCAACATTATCGATAGTTTGTGTGTAGGAGCAAAGTTGTAATGTCGCATCTGGGCAAAGTTGAAATGTCGTAGTTCGAGGGTTTCGGCGCATGCTGGC
>NZ_LPMU01000049.1:0-1512 GCF_001534535.1 Burkholderia sp. MSMB1459WGS | reverse complement strand
TTACATGTTCGGGTAATTCGGCCCGCCGCCGCCTTCGGGCGTGACCCACACGATGTTCTGCGTCGGGTCCTTGATGTCGCAGGTCTTGCAGTGCACGCAGTTCTGCGCGTTGATCACCAACCGATCGCTGCCGTCGTCGTTCTTCACGAACTCGTACACCGCCGCCGGGCAGAACCGCGCCTCCGGCCCCGCGTACGTGCGCAGGTTCACGTTCACCGGCACGCTCGCGTCCTTCAGCGTCAGGTGCGCCGGCTGGTTCTCCTCGTGGTTCGTGTTCGAGATGAACACCGACGACAGCCGATCGAACGTCAGCTTGCCGTCCGGCTTCGGATACGCGATCGGCTCGCACTGCGACGCCGGCTTCAGCATCTCGTGGTCCGCATGCTGGTGGTGCAGCGTCCACGGCACGTTGCCGCCCATCACCTTCTGCTCGATACCCACCATCAGCGTGCCCAGGTACAGCCCCTTGGCCATCCACTGCTTGAAGTTGCGTGCGCGGTACAGCTCCGTGTACAGCCACGATTGCTTGAACGCGTCCGGGTACGCATTGAGTTCGTCGCTCTGACGGCCGGCCTGCACCGCGTCGAATGCGGCGTCGGCCGCCAGCATCCCGGTCTTGATTGCCGCGTGGCTGCCCTTGATCCGCGATGCGTTCAAAAAGCCCGCATCGTCGCCGATCAGCGCGCCGCCCGGGAACACCGTCTTCGGCAACGACAGCAGGCCGCCGGCCGTGATCGCGCGCGCGCCGTACGACACGCGCTTGCCGCCTTCCAGGAACGCGCGGATCGACGGATGCGTCTTGTAGCGCTGGAATTCCTCGAACGGCGACAGGTACGGGTTCGTGTAGCCCAGGCCCACGACGAAGCCGACCACGACCTGGTTGTTGTCCATGTGATACAGGAACGAGCCGCCGTACGTATCCGACTTCAGCGGCCAGCCGGCCGTGTGGATCACGAGGCCCGGCTTGTGCTTGGCGGGATCGATTTCCCACAGTTCCTTGATGCCGATCCCGTACGCCTGCGGATCGGCGTTCGCGTCGAGCTTGAATTTCGTGATCAGCTGACGGCCGAGATGGCCGCGGCAGCCTTCGGCGAACAGCGTGTACTTCGCGTGCAGTTCCATGCCGAGCTGGAAGTTCTCGGTCGGCTCGCCGTCCTTGCCCACGCCCATGTTGCCGGTCGCGACGCCCTTCACCGAGCCGTCGTCGTTGTAGAGAATTTCCGCAGCGGGGAAGCCCGGGAAGATCTCCACGCCGAGCGCCTCGGCCTGCTGGCCGAGCCAGCGGGTCACGTTGCCCAACGAAATCACGTAGTTGCCGTGGTTCTTGAAGTTGTCCGGCAGCGCCCAGTTCGGCGTGGTCACTGCGCTTTTCTCGGACAGGAACAGGAAGCGGTCTTCCGTGACCTCGACATCGAGCGGTGCGCCGCGCTCCTTCCAGTCGGGGAACAGCTCGGTGATCGCGCGCGGGTCCATCACCGCGCCCGACAGGATGTGCGCGCCGATCTCGGAACC
>NZ_LPMU01000048.1:0-2312 GCF_001534535.1 Burkholderia sp. MSMB1459WGS | reverse complement strand
TCGTGGTACTTGACGCTCTTCGTCCAGTTCACGAAGTCTTCCTTCTCCGCGTTCGGCTTCTGCGTGAACAGGTTGTATGCGATCCGGATCGTCATCTCGCCCGCGTCGTGCAGCTTGCGGATCACTTCGTAATCCTCCGGATAATTCTGCGATCCCCCACCCGCGTCGATCACGCCGGTCACGCCGAGCCGGTTCAGCTCGCGCATGAAGTGGCGCGTCGAGTTGTACTGATACTCGAACGGCAGCTTCGGGCCCTTCGCGAGCGTCGCGTAGAGAATCGTCGCGTTCGGGTTCGCGAGCAGCAGGCCGGTCGGATGGCCGGCGGCATCGCGCAGAATGGTTCCGCCCGGCGGCTCCGGCGTGTCCTTCGTATAGCCGACCACCCGCAGCGCCGCCGCGTTCAGCAGCGCGCGGTCGTACAGGTGCAGGATGAATACGGGCGTGTCCGGCGCGACTGCATTGAGTTCGTCGATCGTCGGCAGCCGCTTCTCCACGAACTGATGTTCGGTGAAGCCGCCGACCACGCGCACCCACTGCGGCGCGGGCGTCACGGCGACCTGACGCTTGAGCATCTCCATCGCGACCGCGAGCGACGGCACGCCGTCCCAGCGCAGTTCCATGTTGTAGTTCAGGCCGCCGCGAATCACGTGCGTATGGTTGTCGATCAAGCCCGGCAGCACGGTGCGGCCGCCGAGATCGATCGTCTTCGTCGCACGGCCAGCGAGCGGCACGATCTCCGCGTTGCCGCCCACCGCGACGAAGCGGCCGTCCTTGATCGCGACGGCGGTCGCGACCGGGTTCGCACGATCGAGCGTCGTGATGCGCCCGTTGTGAAGGATGAGATCGGGTTGGGTATCGGTTGCGCTCATGAAATGTCCTCGATGCGGTCAGAAGCCGAGCCAGTGACGAACCGGCGCGGTGGCCTGCACGCCAACCAGCATGCCGGCGAGGCCCACCAGCGCGACCAGCGGCGGCGCCGGCGAACGCACCCCGATCACGCTGTACACGACGCCGATCAGCATGCCGGCGCCCAATGAAAGTAAATAAGATTCCATAACGTTTTCTCCCGGCCGGATTAGAATCACCCGCATCGCGTGGCCGCGCGCGCGGCGCATCGCATCCGTTTCACTTGCCTGCCATCCCTTCCGACCATGCAACACCTTCCTGATCTCGAAGCCTGGGCCATCTTTGCGCGCGTCGCCGAGACGGGTTCGTTCGCTAAAGCCGCCGACCTGCTCGGCGTATCGCAACCCACCGTGTCGAAAGCGGTCGCGCGCCTCGAAAAGCGCCTCGGCGCGATGCTGCTGTACCGCACGTCGCGCAAGCTGTCGCTCACGCCGACCGGCGAACTGCTGCGCGACCGTGCGATCCGCCTGCTCGCCGATGCGGAGCTGATCGAAAACGAAGCGTCCGCGCAGGCACTCGAACCGCATGGCCTCGTGCGCGTGAATGCGCCGATGTCGTTCGGGCTGCACCATTTGTCGCCGGTGCTGCCCGCGTTCCTCGAGCGCTATCCGCGCGTCGACATCGATCTCGTGCTGACCGACCACATCGTCGACATCGTGTCCGGCGGCTTCGACGTCGCGATCCGCATCGCCGAACTGGCCGATTCGTCGCTGCGTTCGCGCCGCTTGTGCGCGGTACGCCGGCCACTCGTCGCATCGCCCGCGTATCTCGACCGGCACGGCCGGCCCATGCATCCGCGCGACATCGAACAGCACGTGTGCCTCACCTACACGAACCTGCCGACGCCCGAGTACTGGCGCTTTCGTCACACGGTATCGGGCGACGACTTCGGCGTGAACGTGCACGGACGCATTCGCTCCAACAACGCCGACGTGATCGTCCCCGCGCTCGTCGCCGGTCACGGCCTCGCGCTTCAGCCCGAATTCCTGGTGTGGGACGAACTGCAGCGCGGCGCGCTCGAAGAAGTGATGAGCGACTGGAAGATCGCGGACATCAACGTAAATCTCGTCACGCCCCCCGGCATGCTGCGCGCCGCGCGCGTGACGGTGCTGCTCGCCTTCCTCGCCGAACATTTCTCGCGCGCGCCGTGGGCGCTGCCCGCCGCCTGAACGCACGACAGCCGACGGCACGCGATCGCCGCGGTAGCCGCTGCGGCGATCGCGGCCGACGGCCCGTTACTTCGCCGGTACGGCAGGGATCGACTCGTGCGGCGTCGCGGTGCGCTGCGGCGCCTTGTGGACCATCGTGTACGCGTAGTCGACGCCCATCCCGTACGCGCCCGAATGCTCCTTCGCGATCGCCATCACCGCGTCGTACGAGTCGCGGCGCGCCCAGTCGCGCTGCCA
>NZ_LPMU01000047.1:0-37022 GCF_001534535.1 Burkholderia sp. MSMB1459WGS | reverse complement strand
GCGGGCGAAGCGCCGCGCGCGCCGGATGCGCCGGTCGATTACGACAAGGCGGCCGCTCCGGCGCCTGCGTCGGCAACTGTGACGAACGGGTAAGCGCGACGCACGGCAGGAGCGGCAGAGCCGCGTCCCTTCATCGAACCGAACGGTTGTGAAAACGAACACGCCACGGACGCAAATCCGTGGCGTGTTCTTTTGTACCGTCGCCGCGCGGGGAGCGGCGTTACGTTACGCCGGCTTCGTCCAAAGCGTCCGGCCGAAGAACGTGAGCGTGCGATCCCACGCCATTTGCGACCACACCGGATCGAACTGCGTGCCGGCGATGCGGCCGGGGCCTACGGCCGTTTCGTTCGCGAACGCATGGTGCGCGAGATAGCGATGGAATTCGAAGCCGACCTTCGCATCGGTGAGCTTCTTTTCCAGTGCGTCGACCTGGTCGATCTTGAAGAACGCATCCTGCGTGCCCCAGTGGCCCATCAGCGGCACCTTGAGCTTGGCCGGGTCGAGGTAGTCGAGCGGCGGAAAGCCGTACCACGTGACGCCGGCATCCGCTTCGGCATGTTGCAGCGACAGCAGCGTGAGGGCGCCGCCCATGCAGAAGCCCGTCACCGCGACGCGCGGCGCCTTCGTCTTCAGGTACGCGACCGCGCCCGGAATGTCCTGCGACGCGGCGTCGCCGAAATCGAGGCCGGTCATCAGGTGGTGCGCTTCCTCCTCCTCGACCGTCGACTTGCCGCGATACAGGTCGGGCACGAGCGCGAAGTAGCCGCAGCGCGCGAGGCGATCCGCGACGCCGCGGATCTGGTCGTTCAGCCCCCACCATTCCTGGATGACGACGACCGCGGGCGCGCCTTCGGTCCGTGCCGGCGTGGCGAGATAGCCCTGCAGTTCCTGGCCGTCCGGGCGGCGAAACGTGATCATGGAACCGGATGTTTGAGACATGAAACCGCTCCTTTTCGAAAAATGCGCCGAGTGCGATATCGGGCCGACCAGCGGGCGTCGAGGTACCGCTCGCATGTGCGCTGGCCGACACCGACCACGCGGCCATTCTATGCGCAAACACCGGACGCTTGCGTGAACGGCACCGCGCGGCACGCGGCCGGCAAAGGCAGCGGGTGGCCGGAAAACGAACACCCCGCCCCGATGAACGGGAGCGGGGTGTCGCGTGTACGGCGTGCGTATCGGAATACGCGGGAAATATGCCGGCGCGTATCCGGCTTACTGGCCGAAATAGATCGAGTCGCGGCCTTCCTGCTTGACTGCGATCGCGCGGCCGGCACGCGCGCTCGCGGCTGCTTGCACGCCGTAGCCGGCTTCATCGGCGTTCGTCACGCGGGCCTGGGCGGTCTGCAGCGCACGCGGGTAATACTGATCGGACACTTCGGGCTTGTAGCCGGCCCGTTCGAGCTGGACGAGTTCCGCACGCACCTGGGCGCGCGTCAGCTGGCCCGACGGGTTCGATTGGGCGAATGCGCCATACGATGCGGACAGGGCAGTTGCGGCGACGACAGCGGTGATGAACGACTTCATGGTGACCTCCGGTTCTGTTGATTTCGCGCTTCGCTCGTGACGTTCAGCGGTTGATTGCATCGTAACGATCGCGTTACCGGTCGGAAATACGCGTTGCAGCGAATCATTATTGCAACTGGGTAAACGATTCGCGCGGCATGGGATTTCATCTGAAGATTGCCGGCGCGAGGGAGCAGGCGCGGGGCCTTCTGGGAGCGATAGGGTCGATCGGTGAAGCAGCAGTGGAATGAACGGTTGAATCGCATTCCGAATTATTTCGGCGAGCCTGCCGGCATTGCGCGTTCCGCATCACGCAGTCAGGGTCGCCTGCCGCTTCCGGTATTCGGCGGGGGTAATGCCGACGTGCCGGGTGAACGCTCGCCTGAGCGTATCGACGTTCGCGAAGCCGCATTTCGCGGCGACCTGCTTCGGCGTGTCGTGGCCGTTCTCGAGTAGCTGGCGCGCGGCCGAGATGCGGGTCGCCTCGACCCATGCTGCCGGCGTCATGCCGACTTCCGCGCGGAACAGTCGCGCGAAATGGCGCGGGCTCATGCCCGCATGCTTCGCCATCCCGGCCACCGAATGCTCGAGTTCCGGGTGGGCGGCGATCCAGCGCTGGACTTCCTGCAGAACGGAACGCCCGGCGGGGCGTGCCTCGCCGTTGCGGCTGAACTGGAGCTGCCCACCCGGGCGCTTGAAGAACATCACCAGTTGCGCGGCGACGCGCCGCGCGATCTCGCGGCCGAGATCCTCCTCGACCAGTGCGAGTGCGAGATCGAGCCCCGCCGTGACGCCGGCGCCGGTGCGCAGCTTGCCGTCGCGTACGTACAGTGCGTCGGCGTCGACGGTGACGGACGGATACGCTTTGGCGAGTGCATCGGCGGCGGCCCAGTGCGTGGTCAGGTGGCGTCCTTTCAACAGGCCGGTGGCCGCGAGGAGGAACGCGCCGGTGCAGATCGAGCCGTAGCGCCTGCTTTGCACGGCCGCCGAGCGCAGCCACGCGAGGACGTCGGTGCGCAATACGATCCGGCCGGCGTGAGGCGCGCCGGCGACCAGCAGCGTGTCCAGGCGCTCCGGGACATCAGGCGCGATCCAGTCGGGCAACACCCGTGCGCCGGACGAACTGCAAATCGGCCCGGGCCCGCTCGCGATGACCCGCAACGTATAGAACGGCTTGCCGCACTCGGTGTTTGCTTGCGCGAACACGTCGAGCGGCGCGGAGACGTCGAGCAGTTGAACGCCCGTAACGGCGAAAATACCCACGACCTTCGGCATGATCGATTGCATGTGGTATCGAACGCGATGCGCAGCAGTATAGGGGCGCTTCTTTCGCCGTGCAGGCGCCGTGTCCGTTCGTCGCGCGAAATGGCAGGATCAGGCGTGATACGTCCATAGGAGACATCGCCCGGAATCCGGAAAATCGAGGATGTCTTCCATGGAGGTCGATCATGACTGTGAACGTTGCCGGCATCACCCTTCCCGATACGCGTCTGACGCGCGAGATCACCGAGCTCGTGCGCGATACCGAGTCCGAGCTGCTGTTTCACCATTCGAGCCGAGTGTTCTATTTCGCGGCGCTGGCGGGCCGGCGGCGCGGGCTCGAGTACGACCCCGAGCTGCTCTATTGCGGCTGCATGTTCCATGACATGGGACTCACGCACCGGCACAGCAGCGCATGCGAGCGCTTCGAAGTGGACGGCGCGAATGCCGCGCGCGACTTTCTGAAGGGCAACGGGATTTCGCAACAGGACATCGATATCGTGTGGACCGCGATCGCTTTGCACACCACACCTGGCATCCCGCAGCACATGCATCCGGTCGTCGCGCTGGTCACGGCGGGCGTCGAGATGGACGTGCTGGGCCTCACTTACCCGGAATACAGCGATATCGAGCGGGAAGCGGTCGTGCGCGCGCATCCGCGCACGCCGCATTTCAAGGAGGACATCATTCAGGCGTTCTACGACGGCATCAAGCACAAGCCCGACACGACGTTCGGCAACGTGAAGGCCGACGTGCTCGCGGACAAGGATCCGCATTTCCGTGCGGGCAACTTCTGCAGCGTGATCCGGTCGTCCGCGTGGACCGGCTGAGCGGCGGGCTGGCGCGCATCAGCCGACGTTGATCGACTGCCCGACACGCAGCATGTTCGGCGCCGACGCCAGGCCCGGATTCAACTGCAAGATCTCGTTCAGCGCGCGCGCATCCTGCTGGTCGCGCGTCATCGCCTTGCGGTCGTCCGGCGGCACGTGCGCCGCGTCCAGCAGCGACTGGCGATGCGCGTCGGCGATCACCCACAGCGAATCTCCTGCCACGACGATGTACGGCTGCGCGACCTGCGACGGCGGCGCGGAGGGCTGCGCGGGCACCGTATTGCCCGTCGTGCCGGTCCCGGGCGGCTGCGTTGCGGTCGTGCCCGGCGCGAGGCCGGCCGTCGGCGTGCCGGCGGTCGGCTGCGGCGGCTGGTGTGACGGCGGCGGCGGTGCCGGCGTCGACTGCGGCTTGTGCGGCGACGATCCCGAGCCACCCGACGGCGGGCCGAAGAACAGGCTCTGCAATTGCGTGAAACCCCAGATCCCGATCGGCACGAGGATCAGTGCGGTCGGGTATTTCTTGATCCAGCGCGTCGCGTTCGGGAAATGGGTGTTCAGGCGCGCGCCGAGCAGCAGTGCCGTTGACGTCGCGGCCGTTGCCGCGAGCCCGTAGTGCCCTTTGTCGTATTGCGCGATCGTGCCTGCGATACCGCTCGCGACGCCGACGAAATCCGACGTCGAATCGATCAGGCGTACGACGCGGCTGCGCTTGTCCGCGTTCACGCGGTGCGCGCTGACCGCATAGACGAGGCCCGAATACGTCGCGGCGAGCCCCGCGCTCGCGGTCGTCAGCGCACCCGCGACGGTCGGCGCGGTCATGAGCCCGTGCACGCCGACGGCGATCGTCCCGGAATAGCCGACGATCGCGCTGCCGCGCCCGACGAGACCGAGGAACCGGCGGGAATTGCCGTGATGCAGCTGTGTGAGCGACGTGCCGCCGACCATGCCCTGCATGTTCGCGAGCAGATCGACCGACAATTCCTTGATCTGCGCGGCCGCATCGTCGAAGCCGATGAGCCCCTGCCGGTGCATTTCGACGAGGTGGCTTGCCTTCACGCGCGTTTCGTTCGTGAGCAGGTCGAGCTGTTCGAGCCGCGCCGGGTTGTAGCCGTGTACCGGCGCGGTCAGCTGCTGTGCGAGCGAGCGCTGCAGGCGGTCGAGCACGTCGTGCACCGCGCGCGGGTCGCCGCTCTGCAGGCTCTGCACCGCGCCCTGGTGCATCGCACCGAATACGCGGCCCGCGCGCGCGCCGACGAACAGCGCGGTGTTCGCGTGGGTCAGCGCATCCGAGCTCATCACGGTCATGCCATTGAACACGTTCAGCGCCACGAGCGAGCTGGCGCCGGCCACCGTGCCGCCGAAGCCCAGCGACCACGCCCAGTCGCGCTTGCCGAACGACGGCCGGTGAACGCGCAGCGCGTTGAGCTGCGCGAGCGCGGCCTCCTGCGGGTTGCCGCGCTGGTGGCTCGGCTGCGCGGCGATGTCGCGGTTCACGATGACGGGCTTGGTTTCGTCGATCGCGAGTTTCGGATCGGCGGCCACCGCGCGCCAGAACGCGGTGCTCGATGTATTCGGGTTCGCATGCGCGTCGATCTTGCGTGCGGTATCGGGCTTGCCGTACAGGCTCAGCCAGCGCTTGCCGGCATCGCGCGCGCGCGCTTCGGCCCGGTTGGCGGGATCGGCGGTATTCCAGTAGTTCTCCTTCGCATAAGTGATCGTTGCCTGCCGTGCGCGGTCCATCAGCGCGGTCGTGTTCCCTTCGTACAGATCGGCGCGCAATTGCGCGAGCTGGTCGGGCTTCAGCCCATTTGCGAGACCGACGCGGTCGACTTCGGCGAACAGCACCTGATGCTGGTTCGCGAGCGTCTGCGCGCCGACCCGTTCGAACACGCGCGTGAGCGCGTCGGCACCGTGCAGGCGTGCGAGCTTGTCGGGCGCATGCAGCTTGTATTCGACGAGCTTGCGGGCGAGTGCGGCGGTCAGGTCCTGGTTCGCGACGAAGTCCGAGCCGTGCGTCGCATACGACAGCCCGAGATGAACCCAGTCGAGTTCCTTGCGCTCGAGCACGGCCTCGACGAGCTTCAGGTGGCCGTCGCCCGGCGCCGGTTCGAGCACGGCGTCCCAGCCGTGGAACGTCACCATCACATGCGGCGCGGTCGCGCCGGTGTGTTGCCGCGCCCACGTTTCGAGCGCGTCGAACGTGCGCACGTAGTCGTGGTACGCATCGTTGGTGCCCGCCAGCGTGCGCTGGTCCTCGGCCGACACGAGCGCGCGCGACGGCGCGGTTTCGAGACGCAGCACGAAGCCGCCTTCGGACGCCGCGTCGAGCCATTTGTACAGGTGGCCGAGGTCGTCGAGTTCGAGGTGGCGGCCCGTGCCGTCGATGTCGATTCGCGCGTTCGCTTCGTCGAACTGCGCGTTGTCGAGCTTGCCGAGTTCGCGCACGCGGCGGATGAAGGCGGGGTCGTGTTTGCGGCCGAGCGCGGCGGCCAGCGAATACGGATCGACCGCGACCGACACCACCGGCATCGCACCGCCGTAGCATTTCACGAGTGCGAGCATCTCGGCGGGATCGTCGCGCAACGTGAAGCCGCGCGCCATCAGCGCGAGGCGATCCTGGATCTCGGGTTTCGCGCGGCCATAGGCCTGCAGCGCATGCCGGTCCGCGGCCCGTGCGATCGACAGATAGGTGATCGCGCGCTTCGCATGGCGCGACACCACGTTCGCCGCATGGTCGGGCCGCGACAGCGGGCCGCGCCACGGCATGCTCGACGCATCGCGCGCGAGCCGCAACGGGATGCCGAGCGCCTTCATCATCACGCTGTCGGCCATCATGACCTGGCGTGTGGTGCCGAGATCGAGCGGTTTGCCGGTGCGGCCCGCGAACGCCTTCACGCGCTCGTGCTCGGGGAACCAGTGGTCGACCTTCGCCTTGCCGAAGCGAAGGATCCAATCGGCGACCGTCGCGCTCGTCAGGCCGGGCTGATAGGTCTTGATGCTGAACGGTTTGCCGGCCGGCGCGGCCTGCGGCGCGGGCGACGCGGCCGGGGCGGGCGCCGCCGGCGCGTTCTGCTTGCCTTTCTTGCCCTTGCCGCGCGTGGGCTTTTTCGGCTTCGCGGACGGGCCGGCGGACGCAGTGCCGGACGCCGGATCGCCGGCAAGTATGGCCTGCTGGTTCTTCGCGGTTGTCAGTTCGGCCGCGATGCGGTTCTCCAGTACTCCGAACGGCGCGGACGATTCCGCCGCGGCCTTCCGCAACTGCTTGTCGAGTTCCGCTTGTTTCAGCGCATAGGCCGCGACCTGCGTCGGCCGCGTGCGCGCATCGAATTCCGCCGGGTCGAGCCGCGTCACGAGAAAGTGCCGGCCCGAGCCGTCCGGACCGCCGCCGATCTTCGTCTTGTCGAGGTCGACGCCTGGCTTGCTCTTGTCGGCGAAATGCGCGGCATCGTCGAACCATTGCAGCGTGCCGTCACGGGTCGCGAGGATGCCGTCCGGCTGGTGCAGCGTGTCGATCAGCGCGCCTTCCGTGCCGTAGACGTAGATGAAGTATTCGGGGCCGACCTGGCCGAGATCGATCACGCGCCGCAGATGCAGCGTGTTCGCGCCGCTGAAATCGTGCACGTCGTCGGCCGATTTCGGCAGCAGGTTCGGCGCGACCCACCGGTTGGCGAGCGGCGTCGCGCCGGCGGGCGGCTTGCCTCTCGACTGAATCTTGCCGAGCCGGCGCTGTACGCGGTCGCTCGTTTTCATCGACGGCGGCTTTTGCTCGGCGATCGGCAACACCCGCTCGGCCGGCTCGAAGCCGCCATAGCGGGACACCACCGATTCCGGTAGCGAGGTCGGCACGAACACGACGCCCCGCCGGCCGTCGGGCAGGCCGCGTGCGCGGCGCCGGAAGGCGATGCCGAGATCCTGCTCGCCGATCGACGCGTCGCCGACCGAGGTTTTCTCGTGATAGGACCAGCCGCTCCCACCTTGCTTGGGCACGGCATAGCCGAGCACCTTGCCGGTCTTCCTGTCTACCGCGAAGATCGTCGCGCTGTCGTCCGCGGCCTTCGCGGCCGCCTTGGGACGCTTGAATTGCGGTGCATCGGCGAGTTCGCCGATCTGCTCGACGACCTCCTGCGCAGGCGCGTCGCCGGAAGGCTCGGCATTCCACACGCGCTTCGAGTCGACGGCTTCGATCTTCGCCGCGCCGCCGAATTGCCGCAACTCGTCGAGCGACACAGGCGACAGGTAGAAGTCGAATTTCGCGCGTGCTTCATGCGGCGTTTCGCTGCCGCTGCGCTTGCGTGGGCGTGTGCCCGGATAGAGCGCGTCGCGCAAGTCGTGCGACGGCGTGCCGCCGGGGTCGGCCGATTCGACCTGACCGGGCTGGCCGTGGGCATCGGTGGTCAGGCTCGCGACGAACTCGGGTTGCGGATGCGTGCCGTCGTCCGCCGGCCGGTCGGCATGCTTCGCGATCAGCACGTGGGCGTTGGGGCCCGCGTATTGCGCGAGGTCGCGGATGTCGGCCAACTGTGTGCCGTCGATCCGCTTCAGGTCGCGTTTGCCGTGCGCATCCAACCAGTCGGCCGCGCGCGCTTCGGGCGTGAGCGCGGGGGCGGCCGGCAGGAACGACGACGGGTCCGGCACCGGCCACATCATCATCGACGGCATCGTCCGCGGTGCTGTACCGGTTCGCCCGGCGTCGCCGTCGCGCAGCGCGTGCTCGGCCTGCGCGCGATACAGCGCACGGTAGACGGGGTTGCCGGGCAGCGAGGTCCGCGCGTTGCCGAACGCGTCGGCGAGGCGCGCGAGGCCGGCTGCGTCGCCCGGCATCACATGATCGGCTTCGCGCGCGATCGCGTCGGGGAGCACCGCGTGCTCGGCGATGTCGATGCCGGTCGATGCGAGGATCTGCTTGCGCACCGCGAATGCGTTGGCCTGCGCGCGCGCCTCGGCACGCAACGCGCTTTCCGCGTACGCATCGGGGCTGCTGGTGTCGAGGTCGAGCCGGTTCGTCGCCACGTCGACCGCGTGACCGACCTCGTGTGCGAGCACGTAGACGATCGTGCCGGTGTTGCGCAGGCCGCCGTCGATCACGATCCGGCGCCGTTCGGCATCGACCTTGCTGCCCGCGCCCGCGCGGCCTTGCACGATCTCCCAGCGGCCGGGGTTCAGCAGCCGCAGTTGGTCGGCGAGCAGGCTCGACTGGTCGGCCAGCGCATAGGCGGCATCGGGCAGCGGCGCACCGCCGAACCACATCCGGATGCGCGTGAAGAGCGACGGCTTCTGGACGAATGCGCCGTCCGGCAGCGACTCGCTGATCACCGGGTGTGCGAGTTCGACATGGCCGCTCGCGATGCCGCGTTCGAGCGGCTGGATGACGGCATCGATCATTCCGGGCGTGCGGTTGGTCGCCGGGTCCGGATGCGGAATCAGGACGGAAGGGTCGCTGAAGTAGAACTCGCCGCTCGCATCGAACAAACCTTCGAAATCGAACGACAGGCCGTGCCGCGCGGCAAGCTCGCGCATCGCGGCGAGCTGCCGCATCGATTCGCGCGTCACGCGTTTCGGCAGGATGCCGTGCATCACGTCGAGGCTGTCGAGCTCGGCCAGCGGGCTGTACAGCACCGCGACGCGCCCGTGGTAGGTGAACGGCCCGTCGACCGTGACCGTGCGCATGCCGAGCTGCGTCAACTGGTCGAGCCCGCGCTTTTCGTGGGCCAGCATCGTGCGCGCCTTGTCGCCGCTGGCGTCGAACACGCCGATCGCATTGCGCTTGCCGAGTTCGAATACCGCCTTCGCGGTGCCCGCGCCGAGGAACGGGCCGAGCAGCGCGTCGGGATCGACGCGCCGCGACGGATCGCCGGCGACGTGCAGCCCGTGCTCGTCGACGGCGAGCGCGCCCGCATCGATCCGTTCGCGCGGCGACGGCGTGTAGCGCGTCCATGCGCTCGGGCCGCCGAACTGCATGCGCTGCGTGCCGTCGCTGCGCGGCTCGCCGAGCGTGCGGACCGTGCCGCTGTCGGGCACGTAGATCGTGCGTTGCCAGAGGTTCGCGAGCCACGCGGCGTGTGCCGCGCCGCCTTCGCCCGCGAGGACGATGGGTGCGCCGGCCCGCGCGGGCGTGAACGCGTGGCGATGATCGATCGAATAGTCGACGGGCGTGGCGGGGCGGCCGCGTGCGTCGAGCAGGCCGCCGGCCGCATCGGTCCGCGCGTGGACGAGCGTCAGCGGCTCGCCGTTCGCATAGGACACCGGACCGTTGCGGGAGAAGGACAGCTTCGGCGAGCCGCCGCCGAACCAGCGGCGCGGAAACGGCGATGCACGGTCCGCGTGCGCGAGGCTCCACTGCGCCTGTTCGTCGAGCGTGCGCGGTAATCGTGCGTCGCCGCTGCCGCCGGACGATTCGGTCGTGTGCGGCGCGGGCATGCGCAGCGCTGCGTTGCCTGATTGCTGCTGCCGGTCCCACGCGCGGCCATAGAACGCACCGTAGCGTTCGCCGTCGCGGCCCGATACGGGAGCATTGCCGAATGCGTCGGCGAGGCGCGCGAGGCCGGCTTCGTCGCCCGGCATCACATGATCGGCTTCGCGCGCGATCGCCTCGGGAAGCACCGCGTGCTCGGCAATGTCGACGCCGGTCGATTCGAGGATCTGCTTGCGCACCGCGAACGCGTTGGCTTGTGCGCGCGCTTCGGCGAGCAGCGTGCTTTGCACGTATGCTTCCGGGCTGCTGGTGTCGAGCCCGAGCCGGTCGTTCGACACGTCGGCCGCGTGGCCGGCTTCGTGCGCGAGCGTATAGACGAGCGTGCCGGTGCCGCGCAGGCCGCCGTCGATCACGATCCGGCGCTGGTCGACCTCGGTGCGGCTGCCGCGTCCCGCGCGGCCCCACACGATCTGCCAGCCATCCGACTTCAGCAGCCGCATCTGGTCGGCGAGCAGGCTCGACTGGCCGGCGAGCGCATAGGCGGCATCGGGTAGCGGCGCGCCGCCGAACCACATCCGGATGCGCGTGAAGAGCGACGGCTTCTGGACGAATGCGCCTTCCGGCAGCGATTCGGCGATCGCGGGATGCGCGAGCGCGATGCTGCCGTTGTCGATGCCGCGTTCGAGCGGCGCGATGACGTTGTCGATTTCCTCGAGCGTGGCGTCGATTTCCTCGCGGTCGTCCGTGCGGAATACGGTGGCCGGGTCGCTGAAGTAGAAGTCGCCGCGCGCGTCGAACAGCCCCTGGAAATCGAACACCAGACCATCGCGCTCGACGATCTCGCGCATTTCCGCGAGCTGTCGCATCGATTCGTGCGTGACACGTGACGGCAACGCGCCGAGCGAGACGGCGCGGCTGCTGAGCTCGGCGAGCGGATGGTAGAGGATCCCGATCCGGTTGCCGACCGAGAACGGGCCGTCGATGGTCAACGTGCGCATGCCGTAGCGGCGCAGCAGGTCGAGTCCGTTGCGTTCGGTATCGAGCGCGTCGTAATGATTCGCGAGCTGGCCGTCGCGCGGCCGCGCGGGGTCGACGTCGTACAGGCCGATCGCGTTGCGCTTGCCGAGTTCGAACACGCTTTTCTCGATACCGGCCCCCAGGAACGGACCGATCAGTGCTTGCGGGTCCAGCCGCCGTGACGGGTCGCCTGCGACGTGCAGGCCGTTCGCGTCGACGGCGAGTTCGCCGTAGTCGATTCGCTCGCGCGGCGACGGCGCGTAGCGGGTCCATGTGGGTGCGTAATCGAATCGCGCCTGCGCGCGCATGCTGCCCGGGTCGCCCATGGCCGCGTCGAACGCGCGGATGGTACCGCCGTCCGGCACGTAGACCGGCCGTTGCCAGGTGTTCGTGAGCCATGCCGCGGCGGCGTGGCCGTTGTCGGCGGCCAGGACCAGCGCGTAGCCGCTGCCGGCGCTGGTCGACGTGCCGGCGAGGAAGTGCGCGATCGAAAAGTCGACGTGCCGTGCGGGGCGGCCCTGTGCGTCGAGCAACTGGCCAGTGGCATCGGTTCGGCCGCGGATGATCGTCACCGGTTCTTCGATTCCCGACGACGTGCGTTCGTCCAGGAACCGCAGCGTCATCTGTTGCGGCTCGTTGCGCCCGCGTTCGGCGAACGGCGAGATCGGCTCCGCGTGCGCGAGGCTCCATTGCACCTGTTCCTCGAGCGTGCGCGGCAGGTGCGCGCCCCCGGACGATTCGGTCGTGTGCGGCGCCGGCATCCGGCGCGGGGCGCCGCCGCCGCGTTTCTGCTTGTCCCAGATGCCGTCGTAGAAGGCCTGGTACGTCTCGCCGCGGCGGCCCGACACCGGCGCATCGGCGAACGCGTCGGCAAGGCGTGCGACCGTGCCCGCATAGTCGCTCGACGGCGTCCAGCGGTCGGCCTCGTGCTGGAGCGCATCGGGCAGCGTCGTGTTCGCCGCGATGTCGCCGCCGCCTGCGAGATCGATCTCGTAGCGCGCCTCGAACGCGTTGATCTGTGCGCGCGCTTCGGCTTCGAGCGCCTTGCGCGTGAAGCGGCTGCGGCCGCTGTAGTCGAGCGAATCCAGCGTGCCGTCGATCGCTTCGACCGCATGCTTGGCCTCGTGCGCGAGCGTGTACGTGATGCTGCCCGAATCGTGCAGTCCGCCGTCGATCGTCACGCGGCGCCGCTTCGGATCGATCCGGCTGCCGCCGCCGCGCTTGCCGAGGCTCACGCGCCAGCCGGCATCGCTCAGCATTCGCAACTGCTGCGTGAGCGTGTCCGATTGCTGCGCGAGCGCGTGGACCGCGTCCGGCAGCGGTGCGCCGCCGAAACGCATTTGCAGCCGCGTGAACAGGCCCGGGCCGGCAAGCGCCGGGTCCGGCGACGCCTCGGTGGTTTCCGGGTGCGCGGCGGCAGGGAGCGCGCGGGCGTCGGCCCGTGCATCGCGGGCCGGCTTCGGCCGGGATGCGTCGCGCGCGTCGTTCGCCGCTTGCGACGCGGATCGTTCGGCCGGCTTGACGAGCACCACGATGCGGTTCGGTGCACTGAATGCGCCGTCCAGCGCACGCGCCGTGCGAGCGGGCGGCTGCGGCAGGGCGGCGTGCGTGTCGGGATCGGCGGCGTGGCGCCTGGCCGTTGCGAGTACGACGACGGTGTCGTCGTTCGCGGGCGGAGGCGCGCGGCGCGTGGCGGGCGCTTCCGGATTCGTCGCGGGCGGCTCGGTTTCGACGACGCCCGCCGCATCGGCGTGCGCCGCCTGCGCGCTCGTGCCGACGACACGGCCGCCTGCCGTCGCTGCATCGGGAGCGGGCAGGTAGCGCGTGAGCGGCGCGTCGGCGCGCAGCGTGCCGTCCGGGTGCATCGCGTCCGGCGCGGCCGCGAATACCGGCCGCTGCCAGCGATTCGCGAGTTCGGGCGCGACGTGCGCGTCCGCCGCATCGGCGATGACGACGATCGGTTCCGCGACGTCGGCGGGCAGCGCGCTTACCGCGCGCGGCCGCGCCGCCTCGGGCGTGGCCGCTGCCGGGTCCTCGCCGTTCCGCACGATGAAGAGCGTGTGTTCGCCGTAGTCGAGCGCGTCGACCGACGGGCCGCGCGGCACCGACACGCCGGCCGGGTCGAGCGTCGCGGGCCGGGAAGCCGGTTCGGCGTCGGTCAGGTCGATCACGCGGACCGGCGTGCGCGGCGCGACGCTGGCCGGCGCTTCGAGCGCGCCTGCGCCCGGTGCGCCGGGCGCCCGCGCGACGGCCGGATCGTTTTCCGCGCGCAGGTCGCTGCTGCGGCGATTCTGCGCGGCGACGTGCGAATCGGATGCGCGCGTTTCCTGCTGGTCCTCGTCACGCGTGGTCCGTGCTTCGCTCGTGCGCTGCGCGTTGCGTGCGCTGGCGGTCGTGGTCGCGGTGGCCGTGTCGTTCGCTTCGGTGGCGCGCGCAGCGGCTTCGTCGGCCGGCGTGGTTCGCGGCGCGCCGTCGGCCGGCGGCGCCTCGTCGCTTGCCGGCTGTCGCGGGTCGCTGTGCACCGGGGCGGGCGTTTTCGCGACGAGCTTCGACGGCGCATTGATTTCGCCGTCGCTGCCGAACGACAGCCGGTCGCCCGTTTCCGTGACCGATTCGATCTTCGTGCCTTCGGTCCAGGTCTTGCCGGTCAGCTTGACGATGCTCAGTTCGCCGTTCTCGCCGAGGATCACCGACGTCCCGCGCGGCAGGTTGTTCAGGTCCTTGTTGTTGAGCGAGTCGAGCACGCGCACGGGCATGTTGTCGTAGGTGAGCACCTTGTCGCCCGCCATCAGCGTGCCGTCCTTCGCGACCTTGACGTCGACGCCGTCGAGCGACGCGCGCGTCGCGCCGAACGCAAGTTGCGACGGCTCGTTCCTGGTCAGGATTTTCTGCAGCTGCTGGCCGTCGATCGAGATGCGTTCGCCGCCCGCCGAGCGGGCGACCACCGGCCGGCCCGTGACGCGAACCGTCGCGTTGACCACGCGGTCCCGCACGCCGCCCGCGCCCATCAGCGCGACGTTCGTGAAGCCGGACTTGAGCGCATCCCAGCCGTGCTCGCTGTCTCCGTGCGCGAAGTCGATACCGGCTTCGACGAAGCTTTCGCCCGCGGCGCCGACGCCGGTGGCGAGCGACGTGCCGCGCACGATCGCGGTGGTCACTTTCGCGGCCTTCGCCGAGCCGGTGAGGGCGGTGATCGTCTTGCCGAACACTTCCGAGCCCGCGAACTTCGCCGCGCCGGCCGCGCCCATCGGTACGAGGTTGAGCCAGTCGCCGCGCGCGCCGGCGTCGGTGAACGGATTGATGCTCTGGTTGTGTTCCCAGCGCGAGCCGATATCGAGCGCGGATTTCGCCATGCTCGAACCGATCGCCGTGTCCATCATCACCGCGCCCGCGAAGTTCAGCGCGCCGCCGGCGAACGCGCCGACGCCGGTCGCGTCGAGCAGCACGCCGGCGCCTTCCATCAGCAGCCCGAGACCCATCATCCCCAGGTTCACCTTGCCGCCGGTCAGCGTGTTCAGCGCGCTATGGAACCAGTCGTCGTGATGCGCGGCCTTCTGCTGGTACTGCGCGTGGCCGTTGTCGTCGTAGCCGGTCACGAGATCGAGCGTGCCGCTCGACGCAAGCTGGTTGTTGTCGAGGTAGTCGCCGATGTCGTCGTAATGCGCGGACGTGTCGTCGACGTACTGGACGTGGCCCTTGCTGTCGGTGACCTTGAAGAGCGCGCTCGTCACCATTCCGGCCGTCTTGTCCGAGTAGATCAGCGGCAGGACGTTGACCTGCGTGTCGCTGCCGCCGCCGAGCTTCAGGATTTCGCCGCGCACCTTGTCGATCGTGTCGAGCTTGTCCTTGTCGGTGTAGCGCACCGTGTCGTCGTTGACGGGCGCGGTGGGCGTGCCCGTGTCCGACGACGGCTGCACGTCGGGCGGCAGCCCGATCGCGGTGCCGATCAGGTTGCGCTGCTCGTTGTCGGTCAGCTTGCCGAAATGGATCGTCGCGGCCTTGTTCGTACTCGCCCCGGCCTGATCGAGCAGCGATTGCGACAGCTCGCCCTGGTGCGCGCGGAAGAAGCCGTCGAGCGCGTTCGAATACGCGTCCTTGTCGTGCTGGCTTTGCGGATTGCGCAGGTTCTCGGCGAGGCTCGCATCGAACTGGTCGAGCAGCACCTGCTGATGCGACATCTCGGTCAGCAACTGCAGTTTGTTGACGGTCGCGTCGGCTTGTTGCAGGTCGTTGCGCGCCTGGTCGAGCTGGTCCTGGTACGGATTCGGACGCAGCGGCGTGCGCATCGGAATCTCGTCGCCGTTCACCTCGCGCATGCGCACCGGCGTCGGATTGTTCGCGTACCAGTCGTCGTAGGTTTTCTGTATGTCGGCGAGCTTGCCCTTCAGCACGCCTTGCTGCGTCTTCGCGTTCGCGAGCTGGAATTTCGCGGCCGCATCGTTGAACGTGTTGGACAGCCGGCCGTCGGCCGCGCGCAGCGCGCCCGCGACGACATGGAGCTTTTTCGCGTCGAGCGCGGTCTGGCCGGTCGCGGTGGTCGGCAAGGACGTGTTCGAGCCGGGCGGCTGCAGCACGAACGACGGATTCGTGAACAGCGTCGTGGGCGGCAGCGACGTCGACAGCGCGCCGGGCAGCGCCGACGTGCTCAACGACGATGTCGGCGTCTGCGTCGTCGATGGTGCCGGCGGCGTTGCAGACGGCGGCGGATTCGTCGACAGCGTCGGCGTCGGGTTCTGCAGCACGAACGGCACCTTTGGCTTGAGCTGCGCGTCGATCTGCGCGCCGGCGTCGTCGTACTGCTGCGCGAGTGTCTGACCGTACGCGACGACGAACCCGTCGTGCGCGAGGCTGGCCTTCTGTTTCGCCTGTGCGAGTGCATCGGACGCGGCGGCGAGGTCGGTGTCGACGGCCGGATGCGGATCGAGCGAGTGCGGATTCGCGGTATGCCAGTCGTCGGACGCCGATTTCGCGGTGTCGTACTTGCCTTGCAAGTCGTCGACGGTCAACTGCGCGCCGAGCATCTGCATGTAGCTGCCGCTCGTGTTCGCCTGCGTGGTCGCGCGATCGAGCACGGCCTTGTCGTCTTTCGCCGCGCCGGGCGTCGAGCCGATCAGGCACGCGCTGTCGGCGTCGTACTTCTGCTGCAGCGTCGTGACCTGCTGCGCGTCGAGCGACGCCGCATAGGCCGCGTTTGAGTAATTGGCGATCTTCGCGGCCTGCGCGATATTGGCCTGCACGGCATTCATGTCGACGTTGCCGTTCGCATCGGCCGGCGGCGGATCGGGCAGATCCACCTGCAACTGCAGCGGCGCGAGCGCATCGTTCAGCTTGCCGACGCCGGTATCGATCGCGTCCTTGTACGCGGGATCGGCCATGTACGACTGGAACTGCTTATAGGCGAGATTCGCATTGCTGACGTC
Organism: Burkholderia sp. MSMB1459WGS; assembly: GCF_001534535.1. NCBI lineage: Bacteria > Pseudomonadati > Pseudomonadota > Betaproteobacteria > Burkholderiales > Burkholderiaceae > Burkholderia > Burkholderia sp. MSMB1459WGS. The sequence continues at coordinate 20,577 of NZ_LPMU01000047.1, read as the reverse complement.
GGCCCAGTACTTCGCCTGAGCCGTTACCGCGCTCGAGGTCGCCGATTGCCAGTCGTCGTAGGCCTGGACCTGGGCGGGCGTCTTGCAATCGCCCTGCTGCGGGACGAAGTTCGGATTCGCCTTCGTCTGGTCGGGGAACAGCTTTTGCAGCGCGGCGAGCTTCGCATCGGCTTGCTGTTGCGCGGGCCCCTCGATTTTGTCGTTCGTCGGGTCGGCGCTGTACTGGTCGGCTTTCGCCTGCTCGCCATACAGGATCCGGTAGCCGGCGTCGGTCGTCACGTCGAGTTCGCGTTGCGCGGTGTCGGCCGCATCGCGCGCCTTCGTGTAGTTGTCGCGCGCGGCCTTGCGCTCGTCGGGCGTCGCGTCGGGGTCGCGGTTCGTCATCCGCAGCACACCCTGCGCGCCTTGCAGCGCTTGCTGTGCGTTGTCGTACCGGGTCTGAGCGTCCTGGATCACACCCTGGACGGCGCGCGTCGTGTCGTTGTCGACCGTGATCTCGGGCGGCGCCACGCGATATTGATCGGCCATGCTCTGGAGCAGGGCGGTGGCCGACGCGATTTCGGGGTTGGTCGGCTTGGACGGATCGGTGCCGAGATCGGCCTGCACGGGGATCGGCGGCGTGGTGGTCGGAGTGACCGGGTTGGCCGGACCGTTGTTCGGGCCGTCGTTGGACGTACCGTCCGCATTGCGCGGCGGTTTCGGTGCGAGGTCAGGGTCCAGCGTTTGCGACAGGAAACGCTGCCAGTTCAACCCCAAACCCATTCCGTCGATCGACAACATGCAAGGCTCCCGTCAGGCGCGGCCGTACGCAAGATGCACGCCGCCGGCGCCGCATGGCGCGATTTCGAGTGTACGGAAGCGCTCGGAGCGGACACGGGGGCGATTCGTAGCGCGCGACGAGGGGGAACGGGTCGGTGCGGGAATCGCTACGAGAAGCGATCATGTCCCGATAAGTGCGCGATGCAGAAGGCGGGAGATGAGGCGGCTTGCGTATCGATTCGATCTGGGCTCGGTGTTACAGCTGGCTTTCGGTGATGGTGTGCGCCTTACTTTCTGCTTTCGATTTTATGATCAGGTATGCGAAGTAATTTGCGGTGGTGGAAGGGACGGGTAGGCATAGGCAGTGCGGTATGCCCCGCATCGAGACGAGGAATTCGGGCGACACGAGTTTGGACAGCGGATATCGACGCGCGAGGAACAGGGGCCGGTACGGCGAGTGATGCGCTTTTTGTGGTGGATTGGTGTTGTCGGATGAATCGCACCGATACCCGACGGGAGAGGCCGGCTGGCTAGAGCAGTCGGTCGACGTGTAATCGGCAGAGTTCGGCGTGTTAGCGCGGGACGGCGACGAATCGGACGGGGAAAGAGGCGGCTCGTGCAACTCGCGTAGCACCATTGGGAAATTGTTACGTGACAACTTCGCGTCATCATGGTCGACGATTTTATATACTGAATTTTGGGGCCTCATCATCAGGGCGAATCTCCGATTCGCGTATCCCCCAATACGGGTCCACCAGCCTGGCAAGACCCTCGCTCAACCGCCCGCAAGCATCCGGCAAAACGCCTATAATGATTGGGCAAATTGCCAAAGAGAGGTCGGGTCATGAGCACCATCGCTTTTCATCCTTCGGGCGTCGCTCATCCGCGTCAGGCCGAATTCACGATTCTCGAGCAGCTGCTGGCGATCCGCGTCCGGTCGGGCGCCGATCTGGCCGAGCTGGCGAGCGCGCGCGTCGACGTATCGGTGATCGACCGCCTGTCCGAGCGCGGGCTGAAATCGGACGAACTGGCGTTCATCATTCCGCGCCGCACGCTGAGCCATCGTCGCCAGGCGCACGAACGTCTGTCGCCGGAAGAGTCGGATAAGGCGATCCGCCTCGCGCGCATCGTCGCGCAGGCGTCGGCCACGTTCGGCGACCAGGACAAGGCGATGGCGTGGCTGCGCAACGGGCTCCAGCGCTTCGGCGGCCGCACGTCGCTCGACATGGCGAGCACCGAGCATGGTGCGCGGCTCGTCGAAGAGGCCCTCACGCAGATCGACGAGGGGTACTTCGCTTGACGACACTGTGGCGGATCAGCAATTACGCCGATCTGAAGGGCATCGGCGGATTGCGGGCCGGCGGGCGCTGGCATTTCGCCGGGCAGCCCGTCGTGTATCTCGCCGAGCATCCGGCGCTCGCGTTGCTCGAGACGCTGGTTCATTTCGAAATCGCCACCGTCGCGCAATTGCCGAGCGGATACCAGTTGCTGCGTATCGAAGTGCCCGATTCGGTGGACGTTGCCGAAATCGCCGAAGGCGATGCGCCGGAGGACTGGCGAACGAACGTCGACTGGACCCGCAGCGCCGGCACCGAGTGGCTGCACAGGCAGCCGAGCGCGCTGCTGCGCGTGCCAAGCGTCGTCGTGCCGCATGCCCATAACTTCCTGTTGAATCCGCTGCATCCGGCCGCGTCCGACATCCGTATCGCGGAAGTGATGCAAGCGCCGTACGACACGCGAATTCTGCGGCTGGTCCAGTCGAAGCCTGGCGAGTAGCGAACCGGGAGGCGTACGGTTCGCGCCGGCGGTACACGCTCAGCGCTCGTGGGCAGCGCGATCCGCGGCCGCATCGGGCGACAGCGTTTGTCGAATGCGCGTGACCGTTCGCATGCTGGCGAGACCGAGCATCGCGGTGACGTCGGCATGCGCGTGGCCCGCGAGCAGCTGGCGGCGCGCATACGTATTGCGCAGCACGCGCGGGCTTATGTCCGCTGCGTGAAAGCCGATCGCGTTCAGCGCCTCGCGCACGACGAGCAGCAGGAACATGTCGTTCATTGCGCCCCCGCGCGGCGCGGGAAACAGCAGCGCCGACGGCCGCGGCTCCGAGCGCGCCCGCCATGCGGCGAGCGGCGCCACCCCGAACGCGGCGAGCTCGATCCGGCGCGCCGGCCGCGCGCGATCGCGCGGCACCGACAACACCGCAGGTCGCGCGTCGAGATCGGGCGCGTCGCTTGTCACCGCGCGAATTTCGGCCGACGTGATGCCGCTCGCGAGCAGCAGCGCGACGATCGCGCGATTCCGGCAGTCGGCCGGCGTGTCGTCCGCGCGAGGCTGCACGTGGCGTTGCAGCGCCGCGTCGGCATCGGGCGGCAGGTAGCACGGCTCGGGCTCGCCGTCCGGCCATGCGAGATCGCGTGTCGATCGGCCGGCCGGATGGATCGTCCGCACACCGGCGTCGACCAGATGCCGGCCCAGTCGGTCGATCAGCTTCGCATAACGCACGCGTGTCGACGTGCCGGGCGCGCAGGTGCGGTCGAGTTCCACGAGGAAGGCCGCGACGTGGTCGGGCCCGAACGTGGCGAGCGATACGCGCTGTGCGTTCAGGTGGCGCAGGAATCGCTCGAACATCGCGACATGCTGCACGACCGAACGCGGCGCGAACGGCCGGCGGCCGGCGCCGGTCGCGGCGGTTTCCTGCCAGACGCGAAACGCGCCGACGGGGTCGTGAATCCAGCGATCCGTGTCCATCCCCGCTTTATAGCCGGACGCGGTGACGCCGGCAATCGTCTCGATGTCCGCTCGGCCGGCGCGACCCAGCCGGCGTGTCGTCGACGCCGTCGTTGTTCGTCGTCGGGCAGACGAGCATGAGCGGCGGCAGGCAGCGGCAGCGTCGAGCGTCGCGCCGCGTGAGCGGGCCGCTGCCTTCACGCGTCGCGCGAAGGCGCCGCAACTGCCGCCGCGTGCGCTTGGCCGCCCAGCCGTGCGAGCGCGGCGAATGCCAGTTGCGTCGCGATGGCCGCGAGCGTGCCGGCCGCCATGCCGTTGCCGAGCACGATCTGCACAGGCGCGCCGAAATGGCGATACAGGTTCGGCACCAGGATCGGCGCGAGGCCGACCACCAGGGCGGCCGCGAGCGTGTACTGGTTCGCGCGCGCGTGCAGGTCGACGCTGGCGAGCAGACGAATGCCCATCACGCCGATCATCGCGAATACGACCAGCGCGGTGCCGCCGACCACGGCGGCCGGAATCGCATACGCGAGCCGCGCGAGCGGTGCGAACAGCGCGATGGCGATCAGGATCGCGCCGGCGGCCGCCGTCACGTAGCGCGAGCGTACGCCGGTCGTCTGCACGACGCCGATGTTCTCGGCGCTCGTCACGATCAGCGGCGTGCCGAACAGCGCGCCGGCCAGCGATGCGAGCGCGTCGCCGCGTATCGTCTTCGGCACGTCGCGCCGGAGCGAGATCGCCTTGCCGCACGTTTCGCCGACGGCGACCGTCTGTGCGGTGGCCTCAGCCATCGAGATCGCGGTGAAAATCAGCAGCGGCAGCGCAGCCAGCGCGTCGAAACGCGGCATCCCGAACGGCAGCCACGCCGGATGCGTGAACAGCGGGCCGTGCCAGACGTCGCCGAGCGCCGGCATCGCACCGAGCGCCCAGCCGAGCGTCGCGCCGGCCATCAGCCCGATCAGCACCGCGAGGCGTCCGGCCGTGCCGCGGAATGCGCCGGCGACGACGACGGTGGCGACGATCGTCGCCAGCGCGAGCCCGAGTGAGCGCGGCTGCGCGAAGTCGGCCGAACCGGGCTGGCCGACGACGATCGCCGCGTAGATCCGGATCAGGTTGATCGATACGAGCAACAACATCGCGCCGACGACGATGCGCGGAAAGAGCCGCAGGCAGCGCGTGAAGACGGGCAGCAGCACCCAGTAGAACGCACTGGCGAGCAGCGCCGCGCCGGCCGCGGTCGGCAGGTCCGATTGCGCGGCGATGCCCGCGAACAGCATCGTCGGTGCGCCGCCGGGCACCATCACGAACGGCATGCGTGCGCCGATCGGGCCGGCGCCGAGCGATTGCACGAGCGTGCCGATACCGCACGCGAAGAACGTCGCGCCGATCAGCTGAACCGTCAGGTCGGCCGGCAGCGCGAGCGTTTTCGCGATCAGGAACACGGCCGTGATCGGCGACGCGGCCATCGACAGCACGTGCTGCAGCCCGAACAGCGCGAGCTGCCACGCGGGCAGCCGGGCATCGACGGGCGGGGAGATCGAATCGTGCGACACGGCAGGCTCCTCGGAAGCGAACGGCGACGATGGCCGGAAACCGGCGGTGAACGGAAGCTCAGGTCCGTAGCCAGGGCAATTGCGCGGCGCTGTAGCGGAACGTCTGGAACACGCTGTTCAACTGGCCGGGGCCGGTTTTGCGCGCCGCTTCATCCGGGTATTCGGCGAACCACGGGATCACGTATTCCCAGACGACCTCGCCGGCCGGCGTCACTTCGAACAGCCGGCCCGTCGACGATTCGGTGATGTGCGTGTTGCCGTTCGGCAAGCGTTGCGCGTTGCCCATGAACGGCGTGTAGAACAGGTTCGCGACGTCGTCCGCATACGACCACACGACCCGCTGCGTCGCCGGATCGATTTCCACGACGCGCGAGAACGCGACGTGCGCACCATGGCGGAAATTGCCGTTGTCGAACGCGAGGATATGGCCGTTCGGCAGCGGCACCGGCGCATGCTGGTGCGATACGACGTCGGGCCCGATCCGCAGGTCGATGCGGCCGGTTGCGCGGTTCACGCCGACGATCCCCGACGTCGTGCGCAGGCTCATCAGCACGCGGCCGTTCGCATCGATCGCGAGACCGTTGACGAGCGGCCAGTGGTAGCGGCCGAACCCTGCCGCGATCGGAAAATCCTCCGGCCGCAGATGGTCGCGTGCATGCCATTCCCAGACGATCCGGCCGGCGCGGTTCACTTCGCGGATCACGTCCGCGTACATCACCTCGTCGTCACCGTGCGCGGTGCCGCCCGGCACGCGCCGCGCGAATGCCGCGTCGACCGGTTCGCACGCGGCGTACAGCAGGTTGCCGTTCGGCAGCCACTGCGCATCGTGGTGATGCGCAGGATCCTCGTAGCGCCACACGATGTCGCCTTGCGGCGTGACCTCGTAGAAATCGCCGCCGTGCCACATCGACCACGGTGCGTAGCGCGATTCGGAGTGCGGATGATTGCCGTTGTAGCCCAGATTGCCGTTCGCGAGGATGACCGCGTGGCGGCCGGGACGCACGGGCAATTTCCACTGGTGGACGACCTCGCCGTCGATGCCGACGAGATAGACGTTGCCGTCGGCCGTCTGTGGCGCGATGAGCGTATAGCCGCCTGCGGACAGCGCGGGGTCGTGGGCGATGAGGCCGACGCCGCGGCGGCGCTGGGTAATCTGGTCGACGGTCGTCACTGCGGTCTCCATTCGAATCGGCTACGGGAATGCAGCGGAATCTAGACGATTCGTCCAGTCAGTAAAATCGGATTATTCTTGACGGCCTGTTCGGAAAAATCTAACGGTGCCTTCATGCGTTCGATATCGCAGACATTCCGTTGTTTCGACGAAGTCGCGCGGCGCGGCTCGATTCGCAAGGCGGCCGATGCGCTGCACCTGACCGCCGCGGCGGTTCACCAGCAGATCCGCAATCTCGAAGCGCAGGTCGGCGTGCCGCTGTTCGACCGGCTGCCGCGCGGCATGCAGCTGACGCTCGCCGGCGAGATCGTGATCGCGGCCGTGCGGCGCGGCCAGCGCGATTTCGACAACGCGCTGACGCAGGTCGAGGATCTGCGCGCGCTGCGGCGCGGGCACGTGAATCTCGCGGTGCCTGCCTCGACGGCGGAAAGGCTCGTGCCCGACGCGATTCTCGCCGCGATGCAGCGTTACCCGGGCGTCACGTACAGCGTGCGCTCGGGAAACGGCGAGAGCATCGTGCGCTGGGTCGAGACGGGCGAGGTCGACATCGGTTATGCGCTGCGCCGGCGCAGCGCGGCGGGCGTCGTCGAGGTGCGCGCGTTCGCGCAGCCGCTGGGTGTCGTCACGGCGCCCGGTCATCCGCTGGCGTCGACGGGCGGCAAGGTGCGGATGCGCGACTGCTTCGCGCATCCGCTGATCCTGATGACGCCCGACACGGAGTTGCGCGCGATGTTCGACCAGATCGATGCGCGGCAGCCGCGCAGCCCGCGGCCGCTGGTCGAAACCGGTTCGGTGTCGATGGTGCGGCGCCTCGTGGCCGCAGGAGCCGGCGTCGGTTTCCTGATCGCGGAAAACGTCGCGGACGACGTGGCCGCCGGTCGGCTCGCCTGGACGCCGCTGGCCGATGCGGGCGCGCGCTCGTTCAGTTGCATCTACCAGCGGGCGGACACGAGCGCGACGGTCGCGATGACGATGTTTCTCGCGTTCTTTTCCGAGGCGATCGACGCGATGGAGCACGGGTTCGCACGTGTCGGGCGACCGGCCGCCACGCGTCGTCGGGCGACAAGGTAACGGTCGCAATGCGAGCCGCATCGGCGTATCGGAATGCGATGCAATGCAGCAGCAACCCCGCATGCCGGTTCGGTGACGTCGCGCACACGACGTCCGGTTGCATGACGTGATTTCCTTATTGCGGAAAAAATTTTGTTCATGGGACTATCGAACGCGTCGCCCGTGCACCGAGGGGGTTGCAGGCGGCAGGATGTCCATCGCAACGACCGACAAGAACATCGGCAGACCATGAACAGAACAGCGATTTTTCCGTATGCGTCCGCGTTGCTCGCGGCTGCCCTGCTGACCGCCTGCGGCGGTGACGTCGAGAACGAGGCGGCCCACACGACGACACCTTCCACCGATGCGAGCTGCCTCGCGGTCGACAATAACGGCGCGACCGTCGTGGTGGGCTCGAACCAACCGGGCGACCCGTCGCTGCCGGAAGCATCGTCGGGCTATCGCACCGGAATGAAGCCCGTCTATGCGAAAACTTACCTAGTGGCCACGTCGAACGCGTACGCGAGCGCGGCCGGTTGCGCGGTGCTGAAGAAGGGCGGCACGGCCGCCGACGCGGCGGTCGCCGTGCAGGCCGTGCTCGGTCTGACTGTCCCCGAGGCGACGGGCCTCGGGTCGGGCGGCGTGCTGCTCTATTACGATGCGCGCGGCAAGACGCTGCAGGCATACGACGGCCGCGAAACCGCGCCGGCCGCCGCGACGGAGAACTACCTGCGCTATGTCGATGACGCCACCGATCATTCGGCGCCGCTGCCGAACGCGCGCGCGAGCGGTCGTTCGATCGGTACGATCGGCGTGCCGCGGCTCATCGAGGCGCTGCAACAGGATCACGGCCGCTTGCCGTGGCAGAGCCTGTTCGGCGACGCGATCACGCTGGCGACCAACGGGTTCCCGATCGGCGGCCGGTTGGCCGACGCGATCGCGGCGAACGCCGCGAACCTGAAGCGGGATCCCGAAGCCGCCGCGTATTTCCTGAACGCCGACGGTTCGCCGAAGACGCTCGGCACCGTACTGAAGAATCCCGCCTACGCGCGCACGCTGTCGCTGATGGCGCAGTCGGGCGCGAACGCGCTGTACACGGGGCAGATCGCGCAGGACATCGTCGCGAAGATCGCGGCGACGAAGGGCGCGGACGGCTCGACGCTCACGCCGGGCAAGACGACCGTCGCGGATCTCGCCGCCTATCAGGCGAAGCGTCGCGAACCGGTGTGCACGACTTATCGCAGTTACTGGGTGTGCGGGATGCCGCCGCCGTCGTCGGGCGGCATCGCGGTCGCATCGGCGCTCGGCATTCTCGAGAATTACGACCTGAAGTCGCTGAAGCCGACGGCGATCGATCTCGAAGGCGGCAAGCCGACGGTCGCGGGCGTCCACCTCGTCACCGAGGCCGAACGGCTCGCCTATGCCGACCGCGACAAGTATGTGGCCGATACCGACTTCGTGCCGCTGCCGGGCGGCACGTGGGACACGCTGCTGAACAAGCCGTACCTGAAATCGCGCGCGGCGCTGATCGACCCGACCAAAAGCATGGGCACCGCGCAGCCCGGCAATCTCGGTGCGGTGCCGCTCGGCGTCGACACGACGCTGATCGAGCACGGCACGAACCAGTTCACGATCGTGGACGGCGACGGCAACGTGCTGAGCGCGACGACGACGGTCGAGTCGAGCATGGGCTCGTTCCACATGACCAACGGCTTCCTGCTGAACAACCAGTTGACCGACTTTTCCGCGAACCCGCTCGACACGTCCGGCAATCCGGTGGCCAACCGGCTGCAGCCGGGCAAGCGGCCGCGCAGCTCGATGGCGCCGACGATCGTGTTCGGGCAGGCCGCCGACGGCTCGCGCGGCGACTTCGTGATGGCGACGGGTTCCCCGGGCGGCGGCACGATTCCGCAATACGTGGTCAAGACGCTGGTCGGCGCGCTCGACTGGGGGCTCGACGCGCAGCAATCGGCGGGGCTCGTCGACTTCGGCGCGAGCAACAGCCCGACGACCACGATCGGCGGCGAGCACCCGAACGTCAACACGGCGAACAACGGCGCGAACGATCCACTGATCACGGGGCTGCTCGCGCTCGGGCACAAGGTGTCGACGTCCGCGCAGGCGAGCGGCGTCAACACGGTGATGCGCGTGACGGTCGGCCAGTCGCCGGCGTTGCAGGGCGGCACCGATCCGCGTCGCGAAGGCGTCGTGCTCGGCGATACGTTCCGGCCGTAATCGGGTGGCGTGCGTGCGACCCCGGTCCGCTTGCCGGCGGCCGGGGCCGTGCGTCATGATCAGGCCGCATCGACGGCCGGGCAACGCGCATCCTTTGGAATGCAGATAAAAGCGGCCGGCTCGTCGGCCGGCCGTTGCGTCGATCGCCTTCCCGGATACCTGTCGATCGGGAGAATCGCCGGCGTGAAGCAGCCGGTCGCCGCGGTTCGCGATTCAAGCCCCGTCCGTCGTCAAATACGGCGTTCGCCTCGCCGCAAGCCCCGATTGTCAAACAGTGTGAGTCAATCGTCAGCATTTGCAACGGAAGTAACAGTCCCCGCAAATCGATCGTTTTGCGCGCCGGCGCCGCTACATTAGCCCCACCTGCCGCATGTCGCGGCGAGGCATGCGACAAGCCGCACGAAGGCGGCCCGCAGCAACAACGTCTTTGGGGAGAATGACCATGAACAAGATTCGTACGATTCTGCTGGGTGCCGCTCTGACGGCGATGGCGACGTCGGCTGCATTTGCACAGACGGCTCAGACCGGTGCCCAGGGTTCCGCAGGCATCGGCGCCCAGGTCCAGACGCCGCTGCTCGGCGGCGGCGTGGGCGTGCAGGCTGGCGCCGGCGCGAATGCGGAGGGTTCGGGTTCGGGCGCGGGCAATGTCGTCGGCGGCGCGCTGAACGGCGTCGGCAAGACGGTCGGCGGCGTGGGCTCGGCAGCCGGCACGGCAGTGGGCGGCGCGACGCAGGCGGTCGGTTCGGCGGCCGGTGCGACGAAGGATGCGGCGGCATCGGCCGTGCACGCGACGAAGTCGCACGTGAAGCACGTCGCGGGCTCGGCGAAGAGCCATGCACAAGGCGCGATGTCGACCGCGGGCGATGTCGCGGGTGGCGCGAAGGCGAAGGCCGGCGAGGCGCTCGAAGGCGCGACGAACTCGGTGCAGGGTGGCGCATCGGTCGGCGTGAAGGGTTCGGCGTCGGCGCAAGGCGGCGCGCTGTAACGAGCAGCACGGATCCCGTCACGGCCCGGCCCGCTTCGATGCGGGCCGGGCTTTTTCTATTGGGGAACGCGATACGTCGCGCATGGAGCCTCAAGTCGAAACACGGGAAGAAGAAATTTATCGATATTGATTAGGATCGCAAAAGTAACAGGCATCTGGGCGACTGAGCTGGATGCCGAGAGGAGACGACTTTCGGGCCGGGGAAAGTGCGGTTGGTTTATAAATACGAGCGGTTTTTTATTTTCTCTGTCAGTCGCGCCATTGATGTTGAAGATGTCGTCAAATGGCAGTGCCCCTGTTTGATGTGTGTCAACTGCGCGCGCTTTCCCGTGACCATGAGTACCGACTGAGAAGCAGGCTATGCCGGCGTGGGAGATCCCGTCGAAATTGCTGAACTCATCGGCCCGCGCCTGATGAATCGCAGGCGGAACACGGCATTTTCGTTATCGAAGTGCTGATTATCTGATCGGCGGCGGTTGCGAGCCATCTTGCGCTTCGCGTTGGCGATGATGTGATATTCTTTTATTTTATTCGATTCGAATGGCGAAATGATCGACATATTTTTAATAAAAATCGAATCAATTGTCGATTCTTTTTTGCCGTGAAGTCCGAAGTCCGAAGTCCGAAGTCCGGAAGAAAAGATCTCGTGATGAATTCGCCGCATGGCACGAGGCATCTGCGGCGATTGAACGTGTCGCCGGCCTCCCGTTCCATCCGCACGGGCACTGTCGCGTTTGCAGAGTCGGATCGCGTACCGCTATCGGCAATGCGCGATGCGGTCGCGTTGCTCGGACACGTCGGCGCTGATCGCGGCACGTCAATGTTCAAGTCGACCTGCACGAGGCGTTCGGCAGGCTCCTTTCGACGATCACGTTGAAGGTCAGCGACGCGCAGCGCGACGACGGCGTGACATTCAACGTCGTATTGCCGGCAGGAGCGGCGTCGCGACGACCGACACGGACGCCCTGCCTGATTACTGGGTGAGTTTCATTCACCGGAGACGCTTCAATGCGAAAAGTCATGCTGTACTGGATGATGTTGCTGCTCGCGCCGTTTGCATCGGGTATCGCGAACATGGCCCATGCGGGGCCGGCGAGCGCAGCGCCGGCGCCCGCAGCGGCACGCGCGGACCGACTGCCCGCCTATCAGCCGCGATTCGGGCGCACGCGCCCGATCGTCGCCGTCGTCGGCGAAAACGATTTTACCGAGCTGACCGATTACGTCGTCCCCTATGGCATCGTCGCCGAATCGGGCGAGGCGGATCTCGTCGCACTTGCGACGAAACCGGGCCCGATCCGGATGTTCCCGGCACCGATGAACGTCATTCCGGACGAAACCACTGCTCAGTTCGACGAGCGCGTGCCCCAGGGTGCGGACTATGTGATCGTGCCGGCCGTGCATCGCGATAGCGATCCGACGCTGCTTGCATGGGTAGCCGGGCAGGCGAAGAAGGGCGCCACGATCATCGGCGTGTGCGACGGCGTCTGGGTCGTTGCACGCGCGGGGCTGCTGGAAGGCCGCCGCGCGACGGGGCACTGGTACTCGATGAGCGATCTCCGCAAGAAGTTTGCCGATACGCGGTGGGTCGACGGCAAGCGTTACGTTGCCGATGGCAAGGTCGTCACGACGACCGGTGTCACCGCAACGATTCCGGTATCGCTTGCGCTCGTCGAGGCGCTCGCCGGGCACGAACGCGCACTGCAGGTCGCCGAGCGACTCGGACGGCCTGCATGGTCGTCCGAGATCGCGAGCGACCGATTCAAACTCGGATTGTCGACGATGGCGACGATCGCAACCAATTACCTGTCGTTCTGGTCGCACGAGGATTTCGGTATCCCGATCGAGCCGGGTGTCGACGAAATTGCGCTCGTGCTCGAGGCCGACGCCTATTCCACGACGTTCCGCTCCACCGCCTACACGGTTGCCGCGAATCGCGAACCCGTGCGCACCCGGCGCGGGTTGACTGTCGTTCCGGACCGCGTGGGCGGCGTCGACGCGCCTGCGCGGATGTTGTCCGCACCGATCACGCGCTATCCGTTGCATGCGCTTGATGCATCGCTGAATGCGATCGCGTCCGAGTTCGGCAAGCGCACGGCCGCATGGGTCGCACTACAGATGCAGTATCCGGGTTACTGAGCTGCGCATCGCAGCGTCGCCCGGTTCGTCCCCGAGCCTGTCGGTTCTCCGCGCGTCTCCGTGGGAGCCGAGCTCGCCCCTGTCGTTCGGTAACTGCTTCGGAGATTCCGAGCGCGCATGGGCGCTGTGCGATCCTCGCGCTCGCCGCTCCGCCGCGCTCCGCGACAGGAAGGATTGACCGCGCCCTGCTACTTTCCGATGACGTCGAGGCTCGCGAGCATGATCGCCATGCGGCACCTCGCGACATCGTGGAAATGGTGATTTGCGAACTCTGGTCCGGATCTCCGGATCGGGAGGCGTCCCGTACCCATTGCCTGCACGTCATGCTTAAATAGCAGCGCTCCCGATAGCCGGCTGTCGCGATGACAACGCCGGCCGGCTCCGTTTCGCTGTCACGCATGCCTGCTGCGGCACAATGTCGGTTCGCATCGGTATCGCACGCTTTCCCGCCATCCGCACCGACGGAGAACGCATGTCGTCATCCGCTTTCAGGTACCATCCCGACCCGCTTGCAGCGGGCAGCGCGACCCGGTCCGACGCATGTCGCAAGTGCGGTGGCAAGCCCGGCGGCTCCCGGGACGACGCATGACGGCATGGCCTGCGCGAGCGGCGTCGCCCCTTCGTCATGAAACAGAGGAACCTTCGTGAAGTTCATCCACGCGGCAGACATTCACCTTGACAGCCCGTTGCACGGCCTGAGCGCCTATCCCGACGCGCCGGCCGCGCAGTTGCGCAACGCGTCGCGCGAGGCGCTGCGGCAACTCGTGGATCGTGCGATCGAAGAGGAAGTCGCGTTCCTCGTGATCGCAGGCGACCTGTACGACGGCGACTGGAAGGATCACAACACAGGCATCTTCTTCGGCCAGCAGATGGGCCGCCTGCGCAAGGCCGGCATCCGCGCGTTCGTGCTCGGCGGCAATCACGATGCCGAAAGCGAGATGACGAAGAAGCTGACGCTGCCCGACAACGTCACCGTGTTCGGCCACCGCAAGCCGGAAACCTTCAGGCTGCCGGAATTCGACGTCGCGCTGCACGGGCAGAGCTTCAAGGACAAGGCCGTCGTCGACAATCTCGCGATCGGCTATCCGGATCCGGTGCCCGGCTATTACAACATCGGTGTGCTGCACACGGCGCTCGAAGGGTATGCGGCGCATGCGAACTACGCACCGTGCACGCTGGCCGAACTGCACGCGAAAGGCTACGACTACTGGGCCCTCGGCCACGTGCACGAATTCCAGCAATGGACGGGCGCGTCCACCGTCGTGTTTCCCGGCAACCTGCAGGGGCGCCATATCCGCGAGACGGGCCGGCGCGGCGCGGTACTCGTGACGGTCGAGCAAGGCAAGACAAAGGTCGAGCGCCTGTATCTCGACGTGCTGCGCTGGGAAGCCGTGTCAGTCGATGCGTCCGATTGCGAGTCGGGTGCGGATCTGTCGAGAAAGATCGGTCAGTCGCTGGAGGCGCTGTTGACCGTCGACGGCCACGTGCCGCGCGCGGTGCGCGTCACCGTCACCGGGCGCACGTCCGCGCACGGTCTCTTTTTCGGCCGCGCGCCGCAGTTGCGTGCGGAGGTGCTGAACCAGATCGGCATCATCGGCAACGAGCGGCTGTGGCTCGAGAAGGTCCGGCTCGCGACGTCCGCCGCCGATCGGCAGCCGGGCGAAAGCGAACCGCTCGAGGCGCTGGAGGATCTGAAGCAGATCCTGGCCGACGCCGCGCACGATCCGGATTTCCTCGCGCTGCTCGAACGCGACCTGAAGCCGTTCGTCGGCAAGGTCCGCAGCGACGTGAAGGAGGACGTGCCGTTGCTGACGATGGCGCGTGCGGGCGAGCTGACGGCGCTGGTCGAGCAGGTCGGGCCCGCGTTGCTGGCGCGGCTGGCGAGGGGGGAGTAAGCGATGCGCATCGGCCAGCTCGATCTGATCAAGTACGGCAAGTTCACCGACGAGACGCTGCGTTTCCCGTCGGCCCGCGAGGATTTCCATGTGATCGTCGGGCCGAACGAGGCCGGCAAGTCGACGATCCGTACGGCCGTGTCCGAGTTGCTGTTCGGCATGAAGCTGCAGACGCCGCTCGATTTCCTGCACAGCACGCCCGAGTTGCGGATCGGCGGAGTGCTGGAGAGCGGCACGGGCGAGCTCGCGTTCCACCGTGCGCGCGGGCGCAGTTCGTTGCGCACGCCGGCCGACGACAAGCTGCCCGACGACTATCTGACGGCGATCCTCGACGGCGCGACGCGCGAATTCTTCGAGCAGATGTTCGGGCTCGATCACGGGCGGCTGGTCGATGGCGGTCGCAGCATTCTCGACGCATCGGACAAGCTCGGCCAGGTGCTGTTCGAATCGGCTGCCGGCGTCGGCAGCCTCGGGCGGGTGCGCGAGGAACTCGACGCGCGTGCGCTCGAATTGTGGGCGCCGCGTCGTAGCGGCAGCGCATTTACGCTGGCCGAAACGGCGTTCAACGAAGCCGTGACCGAGCTGAAGACGGTCCAGGTGCGCACGCGCGACTGGGTCGATCGCAAGGATGCGCGCGAAGCGGTCGAGCAGCAGATCGAGCAGGCGCGTGCGGAGCAACGCCGGCTCGAAGCGCTGCGCTCGAAGCTCGAACGCGTGCGACGGCTCGCGCCGTACCTGAAGGAGCTGACGGTCAAGGACGCCGCGCTGGCCGAACTGGGCGCGGTCGTCGAGTTGCCGCCGACCGCGTATGCGGATCTGCTGAAAGCGCAGGGCGATCTCGCGGCCGAGCAGAAGGTGCTCGAGGAGCGACGCGCCGACCTGCTCGCGAAGCGGCAGGCGCGCGAGGCGATCGTCGCGGATGCCGACACGCTGGCGCTCGAAGCCGATATCGAGGCGCTCGATCGGCTGCGCGGCGCATGCATGAATCACGCGCAGGATCTGCTGCTGCTCGGCGCGGACGTCGAGCGGCATCTGTCCGCCGCGTCGTCGGCGGCCGCGCAGCTCGGCTGGCCGACGGACGAAGCGTCGCTGCGCGCCGCGTTGCCGACGGCGCTGTCGCTGAAGACCGTCGCGAACCTGCTGCGCGAACATGGCGCGCTGCACCAGGCGCTTGCCGGTGCGCGCGAATCGCTCGACGAACGCACGCGCGAACTGACGCAGGTCCGGGAACAACAGGCGCGCCTGTCGACCGTCGACGTGCCGGAAGCATTGCGCGCGGCGTTGGCCGATGCGCAGGGCTTTCGCAACAGCGGCCCGCGCGAGCAGGCGCTGGCGCACGAAATCGCGGCCGCCGAACGCACGCTGTCCGGCGCGCTCGACGCGCTCGGCCAGTGGCGCATGCCGGTCGATGCGCTGCGTGCGCTCGACGTGCCGTCGGCGGCGCGGCTCGGCGCGTTGCTCAAGGAAGACAGCGAGCGTGCCAGTGCGGCCGCCGCCGCGCGCGAGGCGCGCGACGGTGCGCTCGAAGAGCTCGAACGCCTCGAATTGCAAGAAAAGCATTTCGCGGAGAACCACAAGGTCGTCACGACCGCCGACGTGCTGGCGGCGCGTGCGCGTCGCGATGGCGCGTGGGGCGATATCCGCAACGGCGCCGTCGATCTCGCCACGGGCGCACCGGCGCTCGACGACGCGATTCGCCTCGCCGACGAGCTCGTCGATGCGCAACTCGGCGCGACCCAGGCCGCCGCGACGCTGCAATCCTTGCGTCAGCAGGTCGAATCCGCGCGTGCGGGCGTGACGCGCCGGCAGGCCGCGCTGGACGAGCGTGAGCGCGAGCTCGCCGCACATCGCGACGCCTGGGCCGCGCTCGCGACGGCGGCCGCGGTGCCCGGCATGCCGCTGGCGGCGATGGGGGACTGGCTCGTGAAGCGCGACACGGTGTTCGCCGCCCAGGCCGATCTCGATCGTCAGCGTCGCGAATTCGACGCGATGCGCGCTGCCCGCGCCGGCGCCGAAGCCGCGCTGCGTGCGGCGCTGCTGACGGTATCGCGGGGCGGCGAATCGGACGGGCTGGCCGCGCTCGTCGCCGTTGCAGAGACGTTCGTGCAGTCGGCCGAGAAGGCGGCTGCACAGAAGGACAGCCTCGACGATCGCGCGCGGGAAGCCGAACGCGGATGCGCGATCGCACAGTCGCGGGTCGGCCATGCGCAAGCGGCTTACGACGCGTGGCAAGCGCAATGGCGCGACGCGCTGGCCGACGCGAAACTGTCCGCGAGCGCGACGACGCTGGCCGCGGCGGAAGGTGCGCTCGGGCTCGCGAATACGGTGACGGCCGAACTGGCCGATGCCGACGCGCCGCGCAACCGGATCGCCGCGATCCGCGCGGAGCTGGCCGCGCTCGAGGCCGGCGCGAGGCGGCTCGCCGAAGCGCTCGCGCCGGAGTGGCTGGCGAGCGGCGACGGGCCGGACGTGGCGCGCCGGCTGACGATGCGCCTCGCGGCCGCCCAGGAAATCGCGCGTGCGATCGAGCGGGCCGATGAGGCCGTGCAGCAGGCCGACGGCAAGGTTGCGGACGCGGCTGCCGCGGTGGCCGGCGCCGACGCGCGCATCCAGCCGCTGTTGCAACTGGCCGGCGTCGCATCGATCGACGCGGCGCTGCCGCTGGCCGAGCGCTCGGATCGTCAGCGCCAGCTTCGACAGGCGGTCGATGCCGCGCACGAGGCGCTGGTGCGAGACGGAGACGGGCTTTCCCGGTCCGCCGTCGAGGCCGAGGTGGCGGAACAGGACATTGCCGACGTGCCGGCGCATCTCGAAGCGGTGAAGCAGTCGCTGGGCGATATCGGCAAGCGGTTGAACGAGCTGGCGCAGCAGCAGGTCGTGGCCGATCAGGCATTCGGCGCAATCGACGGCCAGGCGAACGCGGCCGTCGCCGAGTCGAAACGGCAAGAGGCGCTTGCGGCGATGGGCGATGCGGCCGAACAGTATCTGGAAGCGGCCACGGCGAGCCGCTTGCTGAAGTGGGCGACGGATCGCTACCGCGACCAGAAGCAGGGGCCGATGCTGCGGCGCGCGGGCGAGATTTTCGCCGGACTCACGCTGGGCGAATTCGCGAAGCTGACCGTCGATACCGAACGGACGCCGCCCGCGCTGTATGCAAGGCGTACCAGGGGAACGTCGGTCGAGGTCGCCGGGCTGAGCGAAGGGACGCGCGATCAGTTGTTCCTCGCGCTGCGGATCGCGGCGCTGGAGTTGCAGCTCGGCAGCCGCACGGCGCTGCCGTTCGTCGCCGACGACCTGTTCATCAATTTCGACGACGCGCGCGCGAAGGCGGGGCTCGATGCGCTGCGCGATCTGTCGACGCGCACCCAGGTGCTGTTTCTGACGCACCACGACCACCTGCTGCCGCTCGTGAAGGACGTCTTCGGCGCGCGCGTCAACGTGGTCGAGTTGCAGCGCGCGCCGGCCGGCGCGTGATGCGGCGCGTGACGCGGCGGAGTACGCCGGGGTGCCGGCGCACGGGAAGGGTCATCGCGTACAGGTAGTATGAGCGGTTCCGAAACGCACGCGGCCGGTTCGGCGGTCGCGGGTCTGGCCACACGAGGGGTGAATATGAAGAAGCTGGTAGCCGCGATTGCGTTCGCGGCGGACAAGCATCGCAATCAACGGCGCAAGGACGAAGAGGCGTCGCCGTACATCAATCATCCGATCGCGCTCGCCGACGTGCTGGCCAACGAGGCCGGCGTCGAGGACGAACGCGTGATCGTCGCGGCCGTGTTGCACGACACGGTCGAGGATACGGAGACGACCGAGCAGGAGTTGCTGCGGCTGTTCGGCAAGGACGTGGCGGACATCGTGATGGAAGTTACCGACGACAAGTCGCTGCCGAAGGACGAGCGCAAGCGTCTGCAAGTCGAGCACGCGGCCACCATCAGCCGGCGCGCGAAGCTCGTGAAGCTGGCCGACAAGATCTGCAACCTGCGCGACATCGCCCGGCATCCCCCTGCGGACTGGCCGCTCGAACGCAAGCAGGCGTATTTCGACTGGGCGAAGTCGGTCGTCGACCCGATGCGCGGTGTCCATCCCGGTCTCGAGGCGATCTTCGACACCGCGTACGCCGCACGGCCGGCCGACTGAGGCACGCACATGCGATCGGCCCGATCCGCCGCGCCAGAACCGGCCGCCGTGGCGGGTGTCGATGTCGGCGGCGACAGGAAGCTGTGCGATCTCGTGATCCTGCGTGGCTCGACGGTCGTCTGCCGGGAAGCGCGGATCGCGCCCGAATCGCTGCCTTCACTATGTCTCGCCCATGACGTCGTGGCCATTGGCGTCGACGCACCGAGCCTGTGGTGGGCGGGGAGCGGCCGCCGCGCGGCCGAACAGGCGCTCGCGCGTGAACGGATCTCGTGCTTCCCGACACCGTCGCGCGAGCAGGCCATCGCGAGCACGTCGGGCTTCTTCGACTGGATGTTCATGGGAGAGCGCGTCTACCGCGCGCTCGCGGACGCTTATCCGTTGCTGACCGACGCGCGTTACGCGGGCGGACGTGCGAGCTTCGAGACCTATCCATATGCGATTACCTGCGCGATGCTGGGCAAGGCCGTGGCGTCGGCGAAGCAGAAGCGCAATCAGCGCCGGCAATTGCTGGAGCGGTTGGGAATCGACGTATCGATGCTGCGCTCCGTCGATGCGCGAGACGCGACCCTGTGCGCGTTGACGGCGCAGTACGTGATCGACGGGAACGCGCATGCGTATGGCGATGCGGCGGGCGGATACATCCGTGTGCCGATGATGAGCGAGACGATCGTGCTGGATTCGCCGTAGGAGCGATGTCCGGCTCTGCGCGTGGTGGCGGTTGCAGGGTGGCCGCTTCGGGTGGGGAGGCGGCGGCCGGCGCGGGGACGAAGATTGTCAGCTAGCGGTTGTCGTCGGATACGACGCGAGGCCGGTGCACCGCGCGATTCGAGGAAGCCTGTTCAATCCTCGAGGATGGATTTCGGCACGCTGGACAGGTCACAGGCCTGTGCATGCTCGAAGTAGCTGTCCGCATCGTCGATCATCACGACCGCGACGTCGATCAGCTCGTCCAGGCGTTGCAGCAGCGATTCCCGCCACTCGATGTCTTCATCGCGCTGGGGCGCCTTGTCCAGCTGCTCGATGATCGAGTCGGCCGTCTGCAGGAATGGAATCGCCTGCTGATAATTTTCGATCGAGACCAGCGCCGCATTGCGCGCGCCGACGAGCCGCTCGCGATGCGCGTCCGCCAGTTCGGATTCGCCGCTGATGCGCGGCAGCATGTCCGAGATGCGTTGCAGAAGCGGCGGAACCTGTTCTTCCAGCCGCATCGCGCGTTCGCGCAGGGCGGCATATTCGTCGCGAAGGTCGGTGTCGCCGGGTTGAGTCGTGCTGTCCATCATCGATATGAGTGCGTGGTTCGGTCGCGGCATGATACTCGACCGCGCCAGTTTCCTTGCGCGGTCCGCGTCCGCCTGTAATACAGGGAGAAGACGTGCTCGTCATATTTTTGGAGCTTGGCACGCGTTGCGATTTACGGCTCGTCGAACCCAAAGCCTCCGTGCGCGATAGCGCACGGAGGCTTTTTCAAACTTTCTTCACAAAGAGCTTGCACGGAAGGGGGCGGATGCATAGAATCACGCCTCTTTCGTGCCAACGGAAACGCGGCGCGGGAGGAAGGGAAGCGGTGCTGTTGAGGTTCGGAGGTAGCGAGCCCCGACGGCGCAGGAAGATGACCCCGCAGTCGCAACGATGTCGTGCAGAAAGTTGTTGACGCGCTGCGAAACGCGGTTCATAATCTCGCTTCTCTGCTGCTGAAAACGCAGCGCTGCTGAGGGGTTCAAGATCCCTCGCAGAATGCTCTTTAAAAATTAACAGCCGATAAGTGTGGGCGCTTGATTGAAAGCGAGCTGATCTTCGGATCAGATAGCGAAAGTATCAAGAGTCTCACACTAAAGTAAGTCAGGTTTATGAAGTGATTCATATTCCTGTCAGCTTTGAGTGAGCGACCGGTTCGAAAGAACCGAAAACAGTAACAGGTTTGAACTGAAGAGT
>NZ_LPMU01000046.1:0-1202 GCF_001534535.1 Burkholderia sp. MSMB1459WGS | reverse complement strand
CCGTCGGTGCGGCAGGCGAGCCAGCAGCACCGGATCAGCATCACGACCGTGCTGCATGCGTATCTGCTGCTGGAGAGCCGCGGGTTGCTCGAAAGCCGGCCGCAGTCGGGCTATTTCGTGAACCTGCGTCGCGACGACGGTCACGCGCCGGTGCGCGAGCTGAGGCCGTCGAAGCCGATCGCGATCTCGTCGTCGGTCGACGTGAGCCGGCTCGTACTGTCGACGCTGCGCTCGATCGGCACGGACGACGCGGTGCCGCTCGGTTCGCCGTATCCGGACCCGAGCCTGTTTCCGTTCGAGAAGCTCAATCGCTACGCATACGCGGCCGGCCGCGACAAATCGCTGTGGGGCGTGACCGACGGGTTGCCGCCGGGCCACCCGCGGCTGATCCGGCAGATCGCGCGCCGCTACCTGGAAAACGGGATGTCGGTGGATCCGAACGAGATCATCGTGACGGTCGGCGCGACGGAGGCGATCAACCTGTGCCTGCAGGCGGTCGCGAAGCCGGGTGACACCATCGCCGTGGAGTCGCCGACGTTCTACGCGATGCTGCACGCGATCGAGCGGATGGGGATGAAGGCGATCGAGGTTGCCACGCATCCGGAATACGGGATCGACATCGCGGCGCTGGCTGCGATCGCGAAGTCGCAGCCGATCGCCGCATGCATGGTGATGCCGAACTTCCAGAACCCGCTGGGCTTCCAGATGCCGGACGAGCGCAAGCGCGAACTGGTTGAGTTCGCAACCAAGGCCGGGATGCCGATCATCGAGAACGGCGTGTACAACGAACTGTATTTCGGCGACACGCACCCGAGCTCGCTGAAGTCGTACGACCGTAGCGGGATCGTGCTGCATTGTTCGTCGTTCTCGAAGAGCCTGACGGCCGCGTACCGGATCGGCTGGGCGCTGCCGGGCCGCTATCGCGATCAGGTCGAGAAGCTGAAATTCCTGAATACGCTCGCGACGCCGTCGTTGCCGCAACTGGCGATCGCGGAGTTTCTGGAACGGGACGGCTACGAGCATCACCTGCGGCGCTTGCGCAAGGCGTATGCGCAGCAGGCGAACCTGATGCGCGCGATGGTGTCGCGGTTCTTTCCGGAAGGCACGCGCATGTCGAGCCCGGCAGGCGGTTACGTGCTGTGGGTCGAGTTGCCCGCGCAGGTCGACGCGATGCGGTTGTATCAGCTCGCGCTGGAGCAGGG
>NZ_LPMU01000045.1:0-1428 GCF_001534535.1 Burkholderia sp. MSMB1459WGS | reverse complement strand
CTATATGAACGCGTCCCGTTTGCAACAGTTTTCGTGTGTTCCGACAGACAGGATGGGCTGCAGCTCTATATCCGGCCTTCATGCAGCCGATACCGTCGCTGCGGGCCCCTATGAAATTCGCTGACTCGCACCTCATTCTCCTTAAGAGCTCGAGGCTCCTCACTCCATTCAGGTTTAGCGAGTCCCGGTCCTACCTGGCTTGTCATCACATTTGATTACTGCGCAACCTTTCGACGTTCACCCTGTATTAAAAGTTGATCGTTCTACCTCGCGCGAGCCGCTCAAGCTGGCTTCACGCTCACATAGTTGCTCCGGTATGGTCTGTCGTGAGCGAGCACTGCCCAGATCGTCCGTGCCATCTTGTTTGCTAGCGCGACGATCACCACATTCGTCGGTCGCCGTTTCTTCATCTGGTCGACCCACGGGCTAGGGGTCTTCGAGTGCGTCAACACCGCTCGAGCCCCGTGAATGAGTAGCGTGCGCAAGTATGTGTCGCCTCTCTTACTGATTCCATGCAGGACCACCTTGCCGCCCGAACCGGTCTGCTTGGGCACGAGGCCCGCCCACGCCGCAAATTCCCGCCCCGAACTGAACGCCTTTGGGTCGCCCATCATCGCTACCGCAGCCGTGGCCGTCAGCAACCCCACGCCGGGAATCTCGCAAATTGCCTTCACCGCCTTGTCTTCCTTCTTCCAGTCG
Source organism: Burkholderia sp. MSMB1459WGS (assembly GCF_001534535.1). Classification (NCBI taxonomy): domain Bacteria; kingdom Pseudomonadati; phylum Pseudomonadota; class Betaproteobacteria; order Burkholderiales; family Burkholderiaceae; genus Burkholderia; species Burkholderia sp. MSMB1459WGS. The sequence goes on along the minus strand of NZ_LPMU01000045.1, from coordinate 729 downwards.
CGCATCCGCCGCTCAATTTCGGCAACCTGCTCGTCCAGTCTCGCCAGACCATTCCATTGCTCGCGCAGCGTATCGATCAACGCTGAGGGTAGGCGCTCCGCGATTCTGCCAAGTGCGGCCGGTATCTCCTGATCTAGCTTTGCCCTGCCTTTACTCATTACCTCGCCGTATTCCGTCAGTAGTCCGCGCAGCCCATTGATTTGCATGGTGCGGAATTTCACCAACTGCTCACGCATTCGGTGCAACGCCAGCATTGCCTGTTGTATTTCCGTCTTCACAGCCACCGGCTTGCCGGGCTGCTGGACAGCCAGCCAGATTGCTCGGGCGTCAGCGGCATCGTTCTTGTTGCGGATGTTGAATGCTTTCACGAATTCAGCCGGCATCAACTTCACCTGATGACCCAGCCTCATCAGTTGCCGGGCCCAGTGATGTGCACCGCTGCACGCTTCCATCCCCACCAGACAGGGGACACTGTTCGCGAAGTGCTCCAGAAACTTCGCCCGTCTAATCGGTTTGTTCACGATCTCACCGGTTTCCCGATCAACGTAATGCACCTGAAAAACTTGTTTGGCGATGTCTACGCCTACGGCCATACTGTTCATCGTGGGTCCTCCGGTCACCGGGAAATGCTTGCATTTTCCACCTGGGCACATCGATGCCGTTGGCCCGTGAGGATCCACCCCTCTTTACCCTCACGTGCGTGGGTGGGACGCGTTCATTTCATTCTCC